>DASZOE010000466.1:0-3134 GCA_035550945.1 Acidimicrobiales bacterium | reverse complement strand
CCCCCATGGCCGCGACCGCCACCCGCCCCCCCGCGGCCAGGCCCACGGCGGCGAGGAGGAGCACGGCGGGAAGGGCGATCCCGAGATACCGGGGGGCCCAGACCGACGCTCCCCGGCTGATCGCCCACGCCACGGCCAGAGCGACGCCGGGCAGCACGGCGAGGACGATGAGCGCGACCGAGGTGCGGGTGCGCCAACGGCGGATCAGGGCCACGAGGGCGACCCCGCCGGCCAGGCCGACGGCCACGACGACGACGGGGCCGCCGATGAGGTCGGCGAGCTGCTCCCGCACCTCCCGGAGGGTCGGCTTGGCGGCCCAGGGCGCTCCGGTGTGGGCCCGCTGGTAGAGCAGGGTGGGGACCCACGGGAGGTAAGCGACCCCGGCCCCGGCGAAGCCCAGCACGGCGTCCGTGACCAGCCGCCGACGGTCGTGGTCGGCGGCGAAGACGGCGCAGGGGACGAGGGCCAGGGCCGCGCCGAAGGCCAGGAACAGCGCCCAGTTGTGGGTGTACATGAGCAGGACCAGCGACGCCGAGAAGAGGAGCACGTAGCGGCGGCGCCGGTACACGAAGGCGTGCACGAAGCTGGCCGTGAGCAGCGTGGTGAGGAACACGACCATCGAGTACATGCGGGTCTCGTTCGCGTAGAACGCGAGGAACGGGCTGACCGCGGCCAGGGCGACGAGGAACCAGCCGGCCCGCCGGCCGAACAGGCTCCGGCCCGCCCACCAGGCGGCCGCCACCGAGGCCAGGCTGAAGAGCAGGGAGAGGAGGTGGGTCGCGGGCTCCGACGAGCCGAAGACCCGCATCCACACGTGCAGGATGGCGTAGTACAGCGGCGGCGAGCCGTCCTGACGGAGGAGCCGGGGGATCTCGCCGAGAGAATGGGACGCGATCCCGATCGAGATGCCCTCGTCGTGCCAGTAGATGACCCCCCGCTGACGGCCCCACAGGAAGGCCAGGACGACCAGCACCCCGACGAGGGCGAGCAGGTCGACCATGACCGGGTCACGCGGCGAGAAGGCCCGGGGCCGGCTGGGAACGGGCGTGGGGTCGAAGGCGGGGCCGTCCTCGCCGCCGAGCGAGAGGGGCCCCACGTCGCCCACGAGGGCGCCCGGCGGGGTCGAGGCCGGAACGGGAGCCGGCGGCACGTCCACGTGCTCGGGTCGGTCGACGACGGCCACGGCTCCGCTACCGCTTCTCGGCGCGGCACGTCGGGGGCCCCGCCACGAGGACGTCGCGGGCCGGCGCGTGGGCGTCAGGTCGGTGGGACATCGGGTCGCACGTCGGGCCACGGAGGCTAGTGGAAGCGGCCCGTCCTCCCGGGCTCAGCGGCCGCGGTAGGTCGCCCGGGCCCCGACCGCGTCCTTGTTCAGGCGCCGGGACAGGTGGAGGCCCTCGAGAACCAGCTCGACGGCGCTGGCCACCGCGCCGGGGGTCTCCCCGTCGACAAGGGGCAGGACGGCGCTGCGAAGGGCCGGGAGGCGGCCCACCGCCTCCACGTAGTCGGCCGACGGCACGTCGTCGCCGGTGCTGATGGCCGTGCCCGCGTCGAACTCCGAGAGCGCCTCGCGCAGCCCCTCGAGGGCGCACCGCTCCTTGAACACGCCCAGCACCGCCGCGCTGACGAGCCGGGAGAGCACGGCCTCGGCCCGGCCCTCCTCGAAGGCCTCGATCTCGACCTTGCCCGCCGTCGACGAGGTCAGGGCCTCGAGGTCGCTGATGCGGGGCACCGCCTCCCGCTCGCCCAGGCGCAGCGCCCGCCGGATGGCGTTGGCCGCCAGGGTCTCGTAGTTGGCGATGGAGAGGCGCACCGACACGCCCGACCGCTGGTTCACCTGCGGGCTCTGGCGAGCCTCGTGGGTGATGGCGGCGACGATGGCGGCCATGTGCGCGGGCACGGCGAGGCGCACGCCCGACGGCGGGGCGATCGTCGACTCCTGGGCCACGACGGCCAGCTCGGCGTCGGTGTCGAGGGGGTAGTGGGTGCGGATCTGCGCCCCGAAGCGGTCCTTCAGGGGCGTGATGATGCGCCCCCGGTTGGTGTAGTCCTCGGGATTGGCCGACGCCACCAGCAGGAGGTCGAGGGGGAGGCGGATCTTGTAGCCCCGCACCTGGATGTCGCGCTCCTCGAGCACGTTCAGGAGCCCGACCTGGATGCGCTCGGCCAGGTCGGGGAGCTCGTTGATGGCGAAGATTCCCCGGTTCGTACGGGGGACCAGCCCGTAGTGCAGCGTGAGCTCGTCGGCCAGGTACCGGCCCTCGGCGACCTTGATGGGGTCGACCTCGCCGATGAGGTCGGCGATGGAGGTGTCGGGCGTGGCCAGCTTCTCGCCGAAGCGGTGGCTGCGGTGCACCCATTCGACGGGCGTGGCGTCGCCCTGGTCCCGCACCAGGTCGCGGGCATAGCGGGACACGGGATGGCAGGGGTCGTCGTTGATCTCCGACCCGGCCACGATCGGTGTCCACTCGTCGAGCAGCTCTACGAGGGAGCGGATGACGCGCGTCTTGGCCTGGCCCCGCTCCCCCAGGAAGACGACGTCGTGGCCGGCGAGGAGGGCGTTCTCCAGCTGGGGGAGGACGGTGTCGTCGTAGCCGACGGTTCCCTCGACGATGGGTCGCCCGGCGGCGATGCGGGCGGCCGCGTTGCGGCGCACCTCCTCCTTGACGGGGACCGACTCCCAGCCCGTCTCCTTCAGCTGGCCGAGGGTGGCCGGGCGTGACATTGGACCCAACCTAGTCTTGGCCCCGTGCGCCGCCTCCACTGCCTTCGGCCCACCCAGGCCGGCTCCGTCCGTCGCCTCCTCGCCCTCGTCCTCGTCGCCACGGCGCTGGCTTCGGCCGGATGCGGTGGGGGCTCCGCCGACGGGTCCGGGGCGGGCGGCGGCCCCCAGGTGGTCCCCGGCCCGGGCCAGGCGTTCGTCACCGGCACGGTCGAGAGCTTCCGCGCCCAGGACGCGGTGGCCCGCGCTCCCCTGGCCACGCCGCTCACCCTCTCCGCCCTCGAGCGGGGGGCCGGGAGTGCGACCATCGAGAACGTCTCCGTGGGCGGCCGGAGCTCGACGATCTCGTGGAGCTCCGGGACGCCGCTCCCCATCACCGGGCGCGGAGGGCTCGCCCGCGGGCCCGGCGAGG
>DASZOE010000465.1:0-14267 GCA_035550945.1 Acidimicrobiales bacterium | reverse complement strand
CTGCCTGTCCGTCGTCCACAGGTTCGCCACGGGCTCGTCGCTCACTTTGCACCGAACCAAATCTTGCAGATAACCAAGTTCTTGGCAAGGCCGGTGGCGGCACCGACGGGTGGTGGTCGGCGCGCGGGCACGGCGGTTGTCCGCGTGCAAGGCTGTGGATCATGCAACACGGCGTCGCCGACGTCACCGAGGCGGTGCTGGGTGCCAGCCGGGCCCTCGTCGGGATCGCGGCGCGGTCGCTAGTCTGCATGGGCCAGAGCGTGACGCTCGCCCAGTACCGCGTACTGGTCCTGTTGCACGGGCGGGGCCCCCAGGCGATGGGCGACCTCGCCGCCACTCTGGGTGTGAACCCCTCAAGGGTGAGGCGGCTGTACAACGTGCTGGTCGACAAGCGCTTGATCCGCCGCAAGCCGGCACCGGAGAACCCAGGAGCGTCTGCGCCGATCTCACTCGGGGGGGACGGGATCTCGTGGACGAGGTCGTGGATCGGCGACGTGCGTGGGGGCTTCCCACAGGGCGGCCGAGCGAGAGGAACAGGTGCCCATGCCTTCTGACACGAGGACGACGACGGACCACGACGAGATCCGCCAGTGGGTGGAGGACCACGGTGGGAGCCCGGCGAGCGTGAGGGGGACGGAGTCCGGCGACCAGGCCGGCGTCCTGCGCATCGACTTCCCTGGCGGGACGGGAGAGGACCGGCTCGAGCACATCTCCTGGGACGAGTGGTTCGACAAGTTCGAGGACAGCAAGCTGGTGTTCCTCTACCAGGAGCAGAAGGCGAGCGGCGAGGACAGCACCTTCTTCAAGCTGGTCGAGCGCTGAGGCGAGCCTCCGGGGCGGAGCCCGAGCCCACCGCCGCGTCGGACACCGTCGGCGTGCACGTCCTCGGCGACGAGGAGGCGCAGGTGGCCGCCGTCTTGGGCGCAGTGAGCGGTCACGACACCGACGAGTCCGGCAGGACGGGCGCCGTGAGACGGCCTCCGGCGACGGCGCCGGTTCGCGGGCTCCGCCTCGGTCCGGTGACGGCCGACCTCGACCAGGCGCCGGTCGTGATGGGGATCCTGAATCGCACTGTCGACTCCTTCTACGACCGAGGCGCGCACTTCGCCCGGGACGCCTTCCTGCGGCAGGCGCAGCGGCTGGTCGACGACGGCGCCGACATACTCGACGTCGGCGCCCGCTCGGCGGCTGTCGGGACTCGCGACGTGTCCGCGCAGGAGGAGATCGAACTCGCGGCGTCCAGCGTCGTCGAGCTTCGACGCCGCTTCGACGTGCCGGTGTCCGTCGACACGTGGCGGGCGGCAGTGGCCGCCGAGGCGTTCGCGTGTGGCGCCGTCATCGGCAACGACGTCAGCGGGTTCGCCGACCCCGGCTACCTCCCCGCCGCCGCAGCTGCGGGCGCGTCGGTGGTGGCGACGCACATCCGCCTGGCACCCCAGGTCCCCGATCCTGACCCCGTCTACGACGATGTGGTCGGCGACGTAACCCGGGCGCTCCGCGGGCTCGTACGGCGGGCGATGGAGGCCGGTCTCGGCCGCAACCAGGTGGTCGTCGATCCCGGGCTCGACCTCGGCAAGACATGGCAACAGTCGGTGGCCCTGTTGGCGGCGGTCCCGCAGCTGTGGTCTCTCGGTCAGCCCATCCTCGTCGCCCCGTCGAACAAGATCTTCCTGGGACGCCTGCTCGGACTCGAGCGCGATGAACGCGGCATCGCGACGACGGCGGCGTGCACGGTCGCCCTCCTCGACGGTGCCGACGTCGTCCGGGTCCACGACGCGCGGGTGGGCCGCCAGGTCGCCGATCTCGTCGCCGCCGTGCGGGCCGCTCGGCGATGACCCGACCGCGCGTCGCCGTCGTCATCCCCACGTACGACAGCGCCGCGTTCCTGCCCGCAGCCTTGGCATCCCTGCAGAGGCAGACGCTGACGGCGTGGGAGGCCTGCGTGGTCGACGACGGCTCGACGGACGACACGGCCGGTGCGGTCCGGCCTTTTCTCGCCGACAGCCGGATCTCGTACGTCCGCGGCGCGGTGAACCGCGGGCTCGGCGCGGCGCTGAACGAGGGGCTGGCGCGGACGTCGGCGCCCCTCGTGAGCTATCTGCCCGCCGACGACCGGATCGATCCCGATCACCTCGACCGGCTCGTGGGAGCGGTGGACGACAGCGTCGTCATGGCCTGGACGGGTGTCCGCCACCACGGGTCTCAGCGGGCCCTGGCGGCTCCGCCGGGGTTCTGCCTGCAGCTCGTCCAGGTGCTGCATCGCCGCACCGGTGATCGCTGGGTGGAGCGCGCCGCCCTGGAGACCGACGACCTCGACCGGATGATGTGGTCGGCGTTGCGGCGGCGGGGTCCGACTGCCACGACCGGGAGGGTCACCTGCGAATGGGTCGACCACCCCGGGCAGCGGCACAAGGCCATGCGCGAGAGCCTCGACGGGGGGCTGAACGTCTTCCGGCGGCGCTACCGCGTACACGAGCCGATGCGGTTCCACTCCTCCGACGGATGGCCCGTGGACGAGGTGGAGCTTTACGGAGCCGACCGGGACCGCCCGCCGACGCCGCCGGCACCCGACGGTCTGCGGATCGTCCTCGTCGGTGATCTCGGCTTCAACGCCGATCGTGTCCTCGCCCTCGAGGAGCGGGGCCACCGCCTCTTCGGTTTGTGGACCGAAGACGCCTTGGGCGACCACGGGGTCGGGCCGGTGCCCTTTGGACACGTCGAAGACCTCCCGTCCAACCATTGGCGCCCAGCTCTTCGCGACGTGCGGCCCGACGTGATCTACGCCCTCCTCAACTGGCGGTCCGTACCGCTGGCCCACGCGGTGCTCACCGCCCGTACCGGTACACCGTTCGTGTGGCACTTCAAGGAGTCCCCGATGCGCTGTATGCGGCGCGGCACATGGCCGCAGCTGGCGGAGCTGGTCCTGCGCGCCGACGCCACCATCTTGGCCAGCGACGAGGAGCGGAACTGGTTCGAGCTGGCGCTGCCCCCAGCTGCCGACCGGGAGTTACACGTCCTCGACGGCGATCTGCCCAGGGCGCGTTGGGCGACGACGGACTGGGCGCCGCGGCTCTCGACGATCGACGGCGAAGCCCACACCGTCGTCATCGGACGTCCCATCGGCCTCGACTTGGACCTCGTACGCAGCCTCGCCGGCAACGACGTCCACCTCCACCTCCACGGGCTCGTGCGCGGGCGGGGGCCTTCGGGCGCCTGGCAGTCGTGGCTGGCCGACGCCCGGGAAGCAGCGCCGCGGCACGTCCACGTGCACCCGCACGTGCCGCCCAGCCGGTGGGTCGAGGTCTTCTCGCGCTACGACGCGGCGTGGCTGCACCGGACCACAGCGGACAACGACGGGGACATCGGCAAAGCGACGTGGGACGACCTCAACGTCCCTGCCCGGCTGGCCGTGTCCGTCCTCGCCGGGCTGCCCGTGCTCCAGCCGCGGGGAACGCGGTCATCGGTAGCGGCCCAGCGGCTCGTCACCGAGCACGGCATCGGGCTTCTCTTCGGCGACGTCGATGAGCTGTGCGCCATGCTCCGAGACCGGGCGGCGCTCGCCGAGGTCCGCGCAGGCGTCATCGAACGGCGCCACCTCTTCACCTTCGACCATCACGTGAGCAACCTGGTCGACGTCTTCCGCGCCGCGGCGGCGTGAACGCCGACTGCGCCTTCTTGGCACCCGGGCGTCGCCCCCTGGTCGACCCGGCGACGATGCGCATCGCGATCGTCCGCCTCCGTGTCGGCCTCGGCGACCTGATGGCTTCCGTGCCCGCGCTGAGGGCCCTCCGGCACGCACGACCTGACGCCCAGGTGACGATGATCACGTGGGAAGAGATGCGGCCGGTGGTCGACCGGATGGCCCCTTACGTCGACGAGCTCCTGCCCTTCCCCGGATATGTCGGCATCCCCGAGCACCCGCCGGACCCGGAGGCATGGCCGGGATTCCTCGACGCCGCCCGACGTCGGCGCTTCGATCTGGCCGTCCAGATGTACGGAGGTCAGGCCGCCGCGAACGACGTCACCGAGCAGCTGGGGGCGCGCCTCACCGGCGGTTTCTTCACGCCCGGGGCCTACGACGCCGACTTGTCGACCCACGTGCCGTATCCGCATCGCGAGCACGAGATCGACCGACACCTCGCGCTCCTCTCGTTCCTCGGCGCGCCGCCGCAGGGGCGGCACATGGAGTGGCCGCTCAGCGAGCGCGATCACCGAGAGAGCCGCGCCCTCCGGCGACGACACTCACTCGACGCGGCCCCATACGCGATCCTCCACCCCGGCGCGACGGCCCCAAGTCGCCGGTGGCCGCCTGAGCGCTTCGCCGCCGTCGCCGACGCCCTCCACAGCCGGGGTCTCAGGACCGTCGTGACCGGCGTGCGCGGCGAGGAGCCGCTCTGCCGGGCGGTGGCGCGACACGCAAGGACGGACGTGATCGACGTCTGCGGCGCGACGACCATCGGCGGGTTCGGGGCCCTGGTCAGCACGGCCGAGGTCGTCGTCACCAACGACACGGGAACAGCCCAGCTCGCGGTCGCGCTGCGGGTCCCGTCGGTGACCGCGTTCCTCGCCGGTGACCACTTGCGCTGGGCCGGCGAGGACCACCGGCACCGGGTAGTGACCGCGGGCGTCACGTGCCAACCCTGCGGCCACCAGCGGTGCCCGATCGACCACCGCTGCGCGAGCCTCCTGCATCCCGACACGGTCGTGGCTGCGTGCGACGCCGCTCTCGACGGGCACACAAGCCCCGACGCCGCGCTTGCGAGCGGCCAATCGGTGCCGAGCACGACGTGCACGTGACGTACGTCGTCGACAGCGAGACCTTCGGCGGTGCCGAGCAGACGGTGATCCAGCTCGTCGAGCGACTGCCGGGCGGCTTCGCCACCACCGTCGTCGCCACTGCGCCGGTGCCGCGTCAGCTCGCCGCCGCCGCCACGCGATATGGCCGGCTGGTGGCCGTCGAGTCCCCTCGGAACCGACGGCGGCGGACGGCCGCCGTCCGGAAGGCGGTCACCGAGACGCACCCCGATCTCGTCCACCTCAACCTGGTCGACCCGGCCACGAACCTCGACGCCCTGCGGGCCGTGGCGGCGCTCGCGACGCCGTCCGTGGCGACGGTGCACATGATCGGTGGCGTCGGCGACGCCCGTGCCGCGGCAAGCCTGGGCTCGTTGTACCGCGGCATGGATCACATCTTCGTCGTGTCGGCGGAGATCGAGAGGGTGCTCACGAGGCGCCTCGCCGTGCCGGCGGCGATGGTCGAGATCCTGCCGAACGGCGTTGCCCGATGCGGCGTCATGCGGCATGCGAACCGGGGCCCCGGCCCTGTGCGCATCGGCGGCGTCGGACGCCTGACCGCGCAGAAGGGCTGGGACGTGCTGCTGGCGGCGCTCGAGCTCCTGGTGGAGGAGTGCATCGCCGTGGAGCTCCAGGTCATCGGGGAAGGTCGCGACCGGCGCATGTTGGAAGCCCTCGTGGGCCCCCTGCCGGCATCGTTCGGGGGCCACAGGGACGACGTCATGGCGTTCCTCGGCGGGATCGACGTCTTCTGCCTTCCGTCGAGAGCGGAAGGGCTCCCATTGGCCCTCCTGGAAGCGATGATGGCCGGCGTGCCGTGCGTCAGCACGGCCGTGGGGGCGATCCCGCAAGCCGTCGGCGGTGCCGTGGAGCTGGTGCCACCGGGAGACGCCGCCGCGCTGGCGCGGTGCCTGAAAGCACTGTGCGGCGATCCAGAACGCCGTGAGCGACTCGGCCGAGCCGGCGCGGAGCTCGCGCGGCGGCGCTTTCACGTCGACGCCACCGTGCGGCGCGTCGCCGACCGCTACCACATGCTGCGACGACGGTCCCCCCCGTCGGACCACCTTCCGGTGCCCAAGACGTCGAGATAGGCGTCGTGCACTTCGGCGGCGAGCCGAGGCCACGAGTACTCGGCGGCACGCCGCCGGCCGGTGGCACCCAGCCGGGTCGCGAGGACGGGATCATCGAGAACGCGGTCAATGGCCGCCGCCAGCGACGTCACGTCGCCGGGCGGGACGAGCAGGCCCGTCTCACCGTCGAGCGCGGCACTGGGGATGCCGCCGACGGCAGTGGCCACCACGGGTGTCCCCGCCGCCAGGGCCTCGATGAGCACCGACCCGAGCTCCTCGTAGCGGGACGGCAGCACGAGCACGTCGGCGTGATGCAGATAGGCAGGCACCCGAGCATGGGGGACGAACCCGGTGAACCACGTCCGACTGCGCAGCCCGACGCGCGTCGCGAGCCGTTCGAGCTCGCCGCGCTTCGGCCCGTCACCGACCACGACGAGCGGCGCCCCCGAGCGGAGGAGGGTCATCGCCCGGAGCAGTCCGTCGACACCCTTCTGCGCCGACAACCGACCCACGAAGAGGACCCGAGGACGGCCCACGGCCGGCATCGGGTCAGGGAACGGCCCCGTGAACAGACGGTGGTCGACGCCTGACGGGATCACCCGCACGCGATCCGGCGACATGCCGTCCCCGGCGATGTCGGTGGCCGCTCGCGGCGTGAGGACGATGAGCGACGCGGCGCGCTGCTCCGCCCAACGCTCGACCGGACGCCCGAGCAGGCGCAGAAGCGCGGCGCGGGCGTCGACCGGTGTCAGCGTGTGCCGGGCGCTGCAGTGGACCGTCAGGACGAGGGGCGCACCGTGCCGGGCCGCCAGGGCGGCGAGCCCCGAGACGGCGAGGTCCTCCCCGAGATGAGCGTGGACGATGTCCGCACCGCGACCGAGGCGGTCCGCGCTCGCCGCGGCGAGCAGCGCATAACCCTGACGGGCCCGGCGCACGGGGCCGCCGAAGCGGTACACGTGGGCCGACGCTCCGAGGTGCTCCGAGCGAGGCGCGCCTGGACGCCATGCGGTGACAACGGTCTGGGCGACGCCCCGGGCATCGAGCGCGGCGGTGAGCTGCGACGTGTGGAACTGCATGCCGCCGACAGGATCGAAGTGCGGGTCGAGCGCCGCCGACCCCGGGTCGAACACCGACGTCAAGCGGAGGACCCGGAGCGCGTCGCTACGCGGCTGGCGCCAATGGTTCGACCCACGGCGACCAGCGTGCCTCACAGTCGAGGGAGGACCTCGCGCTCGTAGAACCGGAAGAAACCCTCCTGATCCGGCCCGATCTGGTGGACGTTCACGTGGTCGTAGCCGATGTCGGCGTACTGGCGGATCATGGCGAGGTGCACCTCGGGGTCGGGGCCGCATGCCACCCGGCGCGCGACGCCGTCTTCGGTCACCAGCTTGGCGACCGACTCGTAGTGCGACGGCATCGAGAGGTCCTGACTCAGCTGACCACTCATCCCGATCGTCGGCCACCACTCGTGCGCCGTACGGCGTGCCCTCTCCTCGTCGGCCGCGTAGCACACCTTGACCTGCCCGAGGCGAGGCTTGCCGGCTCCGCCGCTGTCCTCGAACAGCCGCAGCGACTCCTCCCTGGCGATCACCCCGATGAGCCCGTCGGCGATACGGCCGGCCAGCGCCGTTGCCTTGTCACCATGCGCGGACATGTAGACCGGTGGCGGCTCGTCCGGGAGCGTGAAGATCCGGGCGTTCTCGACGGTGTAATGCCGGCCGTACCAGTTGTGCTGCCCACCTTGCCAAAGCAGCCGGATGATGGTGACCGCCTCCTCGAGCATCGCGTGTCGCTGCTGTACGGAAGGCCAGCGGTCGCCCAGGACATGCTCGTTGAGGTTCTCGCCGCTGCCGACCCCGAGGAAGAACCGACCCTCGAGCATGGTCGCCGCCGTCGCGGCAGCGTGCGCGACGATGGCCGGGTGCATGCGCATCGTCGGACAGGTGACTCCGGTGCCGACGCGGATCCGCGTGGTCTCTCGGGCGATGGCGCCGATGACCGACCAGACGAATGCGCTGTTGCCCTGACGGCCGATCCACGGGTGGAAGTGGTCGGAGATCAGCGCGTAGGCGAACCCGACGTCCTCGGCTCGCCGCGCCAGGTCGACCAGGTCGTTCGGGCGGTGCTCCTCACACGAGAGGACGTATCCCATCGTCACCATCGGCGACTCCTGCCTTCGTCCTCTTCGCGCAGGCGCCGGCGCTCGGCGGCCATCCGCCGGGCGCGTTCCTGCAGGGGGAGCCCGGCGAAGTGCTTGACCCGCGGCGCGACGCACCGGCCGCTGACGTCGTTCCACGTCGGCGCCAGCCAGGCCGTACCCGGTCCGAACCGCGACGGCCGTTCAGGACGAGCACCGTGGCCGTGGTAGTCGCCCAGATGCCACCCGAGGGCGACGCACACCGCGGCCTGGTCCGACCACGAGTGCAGCGGCTGACCGGTGGAACGAACCGCGTCGAGGAACGCGAAGGCGACTGGGTCACGGCGGAGCAGCCAGACGCCCGTGTTGGGGTTGACCCGTGTCGGGAACACTTCGAGCGAGAGGCCCTGGAACCGGTCCACAGGCACGTCGTCGGCCATGTCACGGTCGAACCGGCAGAACATGGCGTCGGCATCGATCCAGACGACGACGTCGTAGCTCTCGAGCGCATCGGCCAGGAGGTCGACCTTCCTCCAGCGCACCCGGCGACGGATCGCTTCGTCGTCCGCCGCGGCGTCGTCGATCGACGTCACCGTCAGGTCGTACCCATGGGCCGACGCGAACGCCTCGTAGGGCGGCACGCTGTGGGCGGGGAGCGGCGCCATGCGGGGACCCGCGCCCGAGAGAAGGAGCCGCCGGTGCGCGGGGCGGCCGCGGGCGTCCCGCCGGCGGCGTGACGAGCGAGGGCTGCCGTCGGCACGCGGTGCTGGGATCACCCGACGCGGCCCTGGACGCCCACCTGCCGCCCGACCCTGATGCCCTCGGGCGCTCGATCTGCTGGCGCGACGTGCGGCTCGTTCCCGGACGTGCGCCGATGGCACCGTGGTACTCGACGGAGGCAGTGCTTCGCGTCCTCGAAGACATCGTCCCTGCCTTGCCGCACAGCACCGTTCTCGACGTGGGTTGCGGGACGGGCGTGCTGGGGCTCTACGTGGCCTTGCACCGTCGGCGGACGACCGCCGTGCTCCTCGACTGTGATCGCGGGGCCATGCGTTCCGCGCGCGCGAACGTGCGGGCCAACCTGCTGGCGTTGCGACGTCAGCGATCGACCGCTCACGTCGTGCGGGCCGACGTCTTGTCGGCCATCCGGGCAAAAGGTGGTCCTCTCACGGTGGTCGCGAACTTACCGTTCGATCACCGCGCCGCTCCGACGAAGGGACCCGACCCGCTGGGTGGCCAGGCCCGCGCCTTCCGAGACACCGCGTACCGGGCCCATCGGCGTCTCATCCTGGCCGTTGCTGAGCGATCGGGCGCCCGGCTCATCCTGGCCGCCTCTGAGACGATCGGCGACCTCGGGGCCATCGAGGCCATGATCGGGGCCGCGACGCTGGAGATCATGGGGCAGGTCACCTTCTGGTTCCGAACGCCGCGGCGCGGCGCGCCCGATGCGGTCAACGCGTACACGGTGTTCGACGTTCGAAGCACCCGCACCGCCGTTTAGCATCGCTTCCTGGTGGCGCTGAAGCCCGACGTGGTGAGCGGCGTTGTTCTCCGCCGGGAGCCGGTCGGAGAGAAGGCGGTGGTCCTCCCGGCGAGCACGCTCAGCCCCGCGTGCGTCTCCGGCGAGCCCGTCCGCACTGCTCATCGGGGCGGTCGTCGTCCCGTTGTCTTCGTTCCTTCCTCGTCCAGCCATCATCGTCCAGCATGCCTGCAAGCAGCGAGCGCCGGTGGGTGGCCGTCGCCGCTGCCGCCCCATAGTGGTCGTCGTCCACCGTCGGGATGCCGACGCGACGGAGGCCGTCGAGTGTCGGCGGGGGCAACGGACGGTCCGCAGGCGCGATGTAGGCATGCGTCAGCGTGTCGAGGAACGATCCGATGGCGTTGTCGAGGGCGGTCGTCGCTCCGCGGTCCGGACGGACGTCGCTGGCAACGCCGTGGCCCAGGAGGTGGAGCGCCTCGGCGAGGTTGGCGATGTTCGGAGCGGCGGCGCTCTCCCGGTCCCGGCTGTGGAAGTAGTGGAGCACCGGATAGGTGAAGTGGCGCTGGCGGGCACCGTGCACGAGCGGCGTGAGCGCGACGAAGTGCTGTGCCAGCAGGCCGAATCCCGATCCCGTCCAGCTCCTGATGAGGATGTCGTCGGGGGCGGTGCCCAGCGAGGCGATGTAGCTGGCCAGTTGCCGACGCTGGGCGACGGCGGACGCCACCGGGACAAGGTAGGTGATGGCCAGGGTGACGAGGACGAGGCCTGTGCCGGTGGCGAGCACCGTCGCCAGTTGCCACACTCCCAGTCCAGGCGCGTAGTCGCCGTTGCCCAGTGTGAACACGGTGTAGCCGACGAAGTAGATCCGCTCGACGAAACTCGCCGGTGCACCGGTGTCGCTGGCGCGGACCGCACCGTCGCTGCTGGCGAACACCAGGAGCCAGCCGATCACGGCCAGAACGATCCAGGCGCCGAGGACGGCAAAGACGGTGATGACGCCGGCCACCGACAGGAGCTGGTGTGACTCCCTCCGCCGGTGCAGGCCCAGGGCGACCTGCCAAATGCCGCTAGCCATTCGGCTCGTGACGGGCCCTGCACCGCTGCCGGCGGCGACGGTGGTCCACCCGAGGTCGAGCACCGAGACGAGGATCAACACGACGCCAACCGCGGCGACGACCGCACTCACCGTGCCGTGACGTGCCCTGCCGCATCGGGCGTCGGCAGGCCGAGGCGACGTCGGAGGGGACTCCGGTGGCGAAGCCGGTAGAAGAAGTGTGCCTCGGGAAACGAGTGGACGTCAGGATGGGCGGCGGGGAAGGACTGCGACAGCGTCGTGCCGGAGGGTGGGCGACGGGCCACGAGCAGGCGCCGGATCACGCTACGGACGAGCCGCGCTCGTGAGCATGTGGCCGCGCCCGACGTCGCCGCGAGCTCACGCCCCGAGCGTGGCCGTGAAGTCGGCCGCCAACTGGCGGTCGACGGGCTGCCGCTGTCGCCAAGCCCGCGCCAGCAGCCGAGCAAAGTGAGGAAGCTCTCGCCGCACCGCCTTCTCTCTGGCTGCCTCGGCGAGGAGCTGCCCGGTCTCCGCCAGGGCCCGACGCAACGGCAGTCGCATCCACGCCGTCAGCGTGTCGTTGCGCCGGTAGCGGGCCCACCGGGCGGGCCACTCCTCCCGGGCCGGAGACGGGTGGTGGTGGGCCACGACGTCGCCCGCGTAGCACTGCTCCCATCCTGCTGCGGCGAGATCCAGCGCGAGGAGCGGCTCCTCGCCGCCGAAGTGGACCACCTCGCTGTACCCGCCGACCTCCAGGTAGGCGGTTCGGCGGACGACCGCGGCGCACGCGAGGTGGCCGAGAATCCGCGGGCCGGGCAGACCGGTCGCCCGTCCGAGCGGCGCCGCAGCCATGTTGAGGGACGCTCGATGTACCGTCCCATCCGGCTCCTCGATGATTCGTGCGCAGAGGAGCCCGAGCGCCGGGTAGCGGTCGAAGTACGACGCGGCACGGTCGAGGGACCCTGGCGCCCACCAGGAGTCGTCGTCGGCGAACGCCACGACCGGGGACGTCGCGGCGCGAACCCCGACGGTGCGCGCCGGAGCCCCGCGGTTGCGGTCCAGCGAGATCACGCGGGCGCGTGGGAACGTCCCTTCGACCGCATCGGCGGTTCCGTCGCCGGAGTCGTTGTCCACCACGACGATCTCGGGGCGATCGGGAATCCGCTCGATCCTCCGTAGCGTGTTCAGCAGCTCGTCACGGCGATTCCGGGTGATGATGACGACTGACGTCGCACCCCCGCCGTCGTCTCCGCTCGGGCAGCCTTGTGGCACAGCCTTGTTCCTCCAGTCCGCCGAGCGAGCGGCGCTCACGCCGGCGGAGCCGCTCCCGCCGACGCCATCGCCCTGAGGAGCGTTCCCCACCGGCGTCCGCCAAGTCCGCGGCGAGCGGGATTGTGACCGAACGGTTACTGGCTCCGCAACCAGAAATCCGGCACCGAATGGCCGCCTGATCATTGGTTGCTCGGCCTACCCGGCCGGGATCGATCCTCCGTCCCCGCCGGCTCCCGGCCCGCTCCCGTAAGGCTCGCTTGTGATGCGGGCCATGACCTCGTCGGCCTCCGCGGGGCTGTGGCCCTCGCCGATCAGGCGCTGCCGGAGATAGGCCCGGATCTCCTCTTCGGAGGGCTCGTGGTCGCCGAAGTGCTCCTGCACCTCCCGGCTCAGGCTCAGGAAGTCGGCCTGGAGGCGCTGGTGGCCGTCGTCGTCGTCCACGTGCCCCGGTCCGCCGTCGGAGTCGACCAGGGCGAGCCCCGCCTCCTCCCACGCGAGCAGACCGCCTTCGAGGCTCTGGGCCTCGAAGCCCTCGCCGGCCAGCGCCCGGGCGACATTCGCGCTGCGACTGCCGCTGCGGCAGACGGTGACCACCGGACGGGACCGGTCCAGCTCCTCCAGGTGATCGGAGAGGGTGTCGGCGGGGACGTGCCGGGCTGACTCGATGTGGCCCGCCTCCCACTCGCGGCGCTGGCGGACGTCGACCACCTGCACGTCGTCGAACCGCTGCTCGAGCGTGTTCACGTCCATGACCAGGAAGGTAGACGATCTCGCGCTCGCCCCCCGGGCGAGTGCTCGGCCTCGTGCCACTCGATGTCGGGGTGCATGACGGCGACGACGGCGTCGATGTCACCTCGTATCGGTCATGGCTCACGATCCCCCGTCCTCGGGTGAACCCCCGTCCCGAGAACGGGTCATTCGCCACAGCGCCCTGGTGAGAAGACCTGACCATCGCCGTACGCTGGAGCCGTGGCCAGGAGGCGTGCCGATTGGCGAGCGATCCACGACGATCTGTCGCAGCGCCCGCTGTCGTCGCTGACCGCCGCAGAGCTCGACCTGCTGGGTGAGAGCCTGTTCTGGCTCGACCGTCCCGAAGAGTCGATCGTCGTATTGGGACGAGCGTTCACGTCGCACGCCGCCCAAGGCGACCACGCGCAGGCGGCCATGACCGCGTGGCAGCTGTTCTACGACCACGCCCTCGTCGGAGAGGAGGCGCTGGCGAACGGCTGGTTGGAACGGGCGCGCCGTCACGCCGGCCACGTCGAGGGATCGGTGGCCGCAGGGTTCCTGGCCGTGGCCGAGTCGGACCATGCCGCGGCGCTCGGGGCACTCGACGCCGCCGTGGCCCATGCGGAGCGGGCCGCGGAGCTCGGCCACGCGACCGGCGATGCGGATCTGACGGCCATGGCCTTGCAGGCGAAGGGCCGGGCATTGGTGGCCTGCGGCCGACTCGAGGACGGGATCTCCGCGCTCGACGAGGCCATGGTCGCGGTCGTCAACGGTGAGCTCGCTCCGCTGTTCACCGGGTGGGTGTACTGCAACGCCCTGTCGACCTGCCATGACCTCGCCGACCTCAGCCGGGCGGTCCAGTGGAGCGAGGCCGCCATGCGCTGGTGCGACGATCTCCGCGACGGCCGTCTCTATCCCGGGATCTGCCGTCTCCATGTCGTCGAACTGGCCAGTCTGCGAGGGACGTGGGAGGCGGCAGCGGCCTTGGCCCGGCAGGCTTGCGAGGAGCTCACCGCCCACGACCCGCGGTACGCCGGCGAGGCCCACTATCTGATCGGCGAGCTGCACCGGATGACGGGCGCCCTCGACCTCGCCGAGGAGGCGTTCACCAGAGCCCACCAGCTCGGCCGGGTCCCCCAACCGGGACTGGCCCGGGTGCGGATGGCGCAAGGGCGGCTCGATGCCGCGGTCAAGGGGTTGCGACTGGCGCTGGACGCCGTACCGTCGGCGCCCCTTCGACGGTGCGAGCTGCTGGCCGCGCTCGCCGAGGCGCAGCTGGCGGTCGGCGACGTCGATGCCGCGGCGGCAGCCTCCGCAGAGATGACCGCCGTCGCCCGCGACGTCGGGAGCGACTACCTCCAAGCTGTCGCCCTCACCACCGAGGCCCAGGTGCTCCTCGCACGCGGCGAGGGCGCCGGAGCGTGCCGGCGCGCCGGGCAGGCGACGGAGCGCCTTCAGGCGCTGGGCCTCCCCTACGACTCGGCGCGGGCACGCGAGGTGCGGGGCGCCGCGGCCCAACTGATCGGCGAGCGCGACACTGCCCAGTTCGATCTCGCTGCCGCCTACGAGACCTTCCGCAGGCTCGGCGCCGGGCCCGACGCGTTCGGCAGCGGTGCGGGCGACGATGCCCGTGCCGCAGGCGACGTCGAGGACCGACTGGCCCGTCGTCACGTCGCCCATGTCGACGACGTGGGGTGCCCAGTCGGCGAAGAGGGCGGGTACGAACTTCGA
>DASZOE010000464.1:0-16178 GCA_035550945.1 Acidimicrobiales bacterium | reverse complement strand
GCGACGGGGTCGCGTGCCGTGCGCTCCACGACGAGGCGCCGCCGCTTGAGGTGCCAGAGCGGACCGATGGCGATCCCGGGCGACGCGGCGATACCCCGGACGGCGGTCGCCACGCCGTCGGGCGCCCAGGCCGCAGCCACCGGCGCAGGCGCCGCCGGGCCCGGGTCCTCCTCCTCGCCCTCTCCCAGCCCGCCCTGGACCGCCTTCTGCAACGCGGCGAGGGCGACGTCCTGATCGTCGCCCCGAGTCAGGACGGTGACCGACGCTCCGGCACCGGCGCCCAATGACAGCAGCGCCGGCACGCTCTTCCCGTTGGCCACCCGGTCGCGGTGACGCACCCGCACGTCGGAGCTGAACTGCTTGGCCACGTCGACGAACCACGTGGCCGGTCGGGCGTGAAGCCCGCTCGCCCCGGGAAGGGCCAGCTCGGCCGAGGCGTACGAGGCGAGGTCGGGCGCCTCATGGGCCGGAGCGGAGGGTGAGGCCGGCGCCCTCGACAACCGCTCGACCACGACGCCCGCATCGGTGGTCGTGGCCAGCCGTTCGACCTCCTCCTCGTCGGCGAGGATCTGGGTCAGGTTGGAGAGGATCTGGATGTGCTCGTCGGAAGTGGCGGCGATGCCGACGACCAGGCGGACGACCTCGCCAGGGTTCCACTCGAGTCCATGGGGGACCTGGGCGACGGCGATGCCCGTCCGCTTGATGAGGTCGCGGTCCTTGAGTAGCCCGTGGGGGATGGCGATGCCCTCTCCGAGGTACGTGTTGGCCACCCTCTCCCGCCCGAGCATCGACTCCCGGTAGGCGTCGTCCACGTGCCCGCTGTCGGCGAGCAGCGAGGCCACCAGGCTGATCGCCTCCTCCTTGCTCGCCGGTGAAGCTCCCAGACTGACGTTGGCCGGCTCGAGCGTGATCACGGGCGCTCCTGGTGGGAGGGCGGCTTCGTCCGGACTCTAGGCCGGTCGAACCCTCCTCCGGGTGGTCGTAGCGTTCGGGCATGCGCGTGCCCGGCGTCGACGGCGGCCCCGGCGGTCGGGTGGGCGTGGTGCTCGCGAGCGGAGACGGCTAGACCTCTCCGCGCCGCCTCCGTGGAGGCGTGCCGGGTCCGCCACTCCTTCGGCCACTCGCTCGGGCCTTTTCAGTCGACGCGGAAACTGATCGGCTCGCCGTCGGGAGGAACGTTGGCGTTCAGGCGGAAGAAGTTCGTGGGGTCGTACCTGGTCTTGAGGGCGACCAGTCGGGCCCACTTGCGGGGCCCGTACGCCTTCTCTCGGAAACGGTCGGCCGTGTCGTCGCTGGTGAAGTTGACGTACACGCCTTGGCTGTACGGTTCGAGCGCCTCGAAGAAGTTCCGGACCCATTCGACGTGGCGGTCGGGCTCGGGCTCCTCGGGGAGCCAGGCGGCGAGGATGTTGATGTCATGGGCGGCGCCGCGGTTGGCGAAGGCAGTGGCGTCATCGGGCTCGCGGGCGACGGCCCCTCCCAGGGTGAAGAGCGGGACGGTGCTGAAAGGCGACGTGATCGCCGACGCGTGCTCGAGGACGACGTCGATCAGATCGTCGGTGAGCGGGGGAAGCTTGTGTGACTTCCAGTAGTAGTGCCGACCGTGGGGCAACGCGGCATCGATCATCTTCTGGTAGGCGACGTACGGCCTCGGGGCGACGACGTCCACGGCGGGGGTGCCGAGCTCGCGGACCTGCCGTAGCACGGCCTCGCCTTGCTCGACGGGACCCGCCCAGCAGACGAGCAGCGCCACGATCGGCTTGCCGTGAAGGGACTCGGGGAACACGGGAAGCGCGGGCGCCAGCCGCAGGTTGCCGATGATGCCGAGCTCGTCGGGGGCCTCCGAGGCCAGCTCACGGAGCAGCCGCAGGACGCCGGGGGCCTCGTCCATGGGCCAGGCGACCATCCCGGCGAGGACGGAGGGGCCGACGGGATGGAGGCGGAACTGGAAGGACGTCACCACGCCGAAGTTGCCGCCTCCGCCCCGCAGCGCCCAGAACAGGTCCGAGTTCTGCTCGTCGCTGGCCACGACGGTGTCGCCGTCGGCGGTGACGACGTCGCACGAGACGAGGTTGTCGATCGAGAGGCCGAACTTCCGCATGAGGTGGCCGATGCCCCCGCCCAGGGTCAGGCCTGCCACCCCCGTGTGGCTCACGATCCCGCTCGTCGTCGCCAGCCCGTGCGCCTGGCTCTCGCGGTCGAGGTGGGCGTTCAGGCATCCGCCCTGGAGCCGGATGGTGGAGGCCAACGGGTCCACCCGGGTTCCCGTCATCCGCGACAGGTCGATCACCAGGCCTTCGTCACACACGGCATGGCCGGCAACGGCGTGACCGCCTCCCCGGACCGCGACGAGCAGGTCGCGCTCCCGGGCGACACGGACGGCGGCCACGACGTCGGCGCCACCCGAGCACTGGGCGATCAGGGCCGGGTGCCGGTCGACCTGACCGTTCCAGACCCTCCGGGCCTCGTCGTAGCCCTCGTCACCTGGGCGCAGGAGCCGGCCGGCGAAGTCGGCGTGCAGTGCGTCCAGGACGGCGCCGTCGATGGGCGCGCTCATACGTTCCTCCTCTCGCTTCGAGCGGGGCGCGCCACACGCCGCCGCCGGAGCTCGTCAGGGGCGCACCGGCTTCAGGTTCCACATCTGCCGGGCGATGAGCCACTCGCCCGACGCTTGCCGCTGGAGCAGCCATGTCTTGGTGGCGCGGAAGGCAGTCGTCGTCCCATCGGCGTGGGACGTGGCCGTCCCTTCGACGCCGGCGACGCCGTAGATCCAGCGGTCGCCGGTCTGGACCGCGTCGACCGGTGTGGACAGGATGCTCAGCCTGGCCGCGTCGTAGTCGGCCTGCTCGCCGCGACGGATCTCCTCGCGGCCGTGCTCAGGCTCGGTCCCCGGGGGCATGCGAATGGCGTCCTCGGTGAAGAGCTTGCAGTAGGCGATCGAGTCGCTGGCGTTGACCGCGCTGGCGTAGGCGACGCACGTGGCCTGGACGACATCCTCGGCGTGGGACCTGGCTGTCGTCGGCGTCGGCGGGATGGTGTCGGTCATGTCGGGCCCTCCTGGCGCATTCCGGTCGTCAACCCGATAGGCGTCAGAAAGCGTCTGGCGACGCGAGGAATCGGCCCTCACCGCCGGGCGCGGGATCGGCGCCCGACCCGGCTACGGCTGGTACATCGGCGCCTCGAGCGCCTGGCGCTCGACGGTGGCCCGGTCCCACTGGCCGGTGCAGTAGAGGACGTGGCGCACGATGCGGTCGCGCTCGAGGTGGAGCAGGTGCACGCTCCGGGCGAACACCTCGTCAGCGCCGTCCCCCGCCCATTCGGCCTGTTCCACCACCGCGCCGAACGCGGTCAGGGTGGGCCTCCACTCGGCGATCCGCACCGAGGCCGGATACCAGGCGCGGTACTGGGCGGTGATCTGGTCGACGCCCTTGCACTGGAACCGCCACTGCGGCACGTTGGCGTCCAGTAGGGCGTCGGGCGCGTAGACCTCGGTCAACCGCTCCCAGGCGCCCGTCTCGAAGCAGCGGCGCAGCTTCTCCACCGTCATGGCGACCCCTCCACTCGTCACCTCCGGCCACGGTACCGCTCCCGCCGGACGATCGCCCCGGCGGGATCGACCTGCCAGGAGGTGGGTCGCTCGGGACGGTAGGCGCACCAGAGGCCGGTTCGGACACTGTGGCGGAGGTGGTGGGCGGCGCTCGGGTGGACGGAGTCCAGGCGCCGCAGAGCGTCCTTGATTCGGGCCCTGACCGCCTTGCGCAGCCGCTCGTCGACGTCGCCCGGACCGGGCCGGGGCCGGCCGCCCAAACCGAAGGCGGCGGCCAGTTCGGCCACCAGAAAGTCGCGCTCGGACCGCAGGCGGGCGGCCCGCTCCAGGTCGGCGGCGTCGTCGGCCTCGGCGAGGTCCTGTTCGATGTCGACCAGGCGAGCCCGGTACTCGGCCGCCGCCCGCCGGTCCAGGGCCGGCTCGCCGGTGGGCGCCGGCACCGGTCCCACCTCGGGTTCGAGCTCCCGGACGTGCACCTCGACGCCGGGGCGGGCCACCAGGACGGCGAGGTCGGCGAGGCCCTTGCTGTGCCGCACCCGGGCCGTGTGGCCGTCCCACGTCAGCGCCCACACGTCCCCGTCCCACCGCAGGACGCCAGTGACCTCTGGGCCGTAGCCCGTGTTCCGTGGGGGGAAATCGTCCAGGAGCGCCTCCGCCTCGGCGGCGAGCACGTCGAGGCCGAGGGCCCGGTAGGCCGCGGCCGCCTCGCGGGCCTGCGCCGACGCCCGGGCCCGATCGGCAGGGTCGCCGAGGCGGCGTAGGGCCTGCGCGCCGGCCCGGCGGACGTGGGCGGCCAGCAGGGGGCCGATCGCCTCGTCCACCGCTCGGGCCACCTCGAGGGCAGCGAGGGTGCCGTCGCGGTCGCCGAGGACGGCGGACAGCAGCGCCAGCGTCCGGGCGACGGAGCCTCGCTGGGCGGCGCCGATGCCCTCGACGACGCACAACCGGGCATAGGGCTCGAGCCGCTTCCGCAGCTCGGCGGCGAGGGTGTGGTCGCCGAGCACGAGGGCCGCCTCGGCCAGCTGCGTCATGACGGGCAGCCACTCTGCGTCCCGGGGGATGCGGTCGATCCCCGCTGACCGCACCTCGGCCAGGTGCCGGCGAGCTTCGGTCTCCTCGCCCACGAGGGCCAGCACCCAGACGAACATCGGCAGCCCGGCCGGGCCGAGCAGCTCGGGGTGCCGGATCGCCAGCTGGCGAAACCGGTCCGGCACCGACGGGCTGCGTCGCTCGACGAGCAGGACGAACCACAGCATCTCGGAGAGGACCAGGGCGTTGGCGCTGCCTCCCTGGCGCCCTACGTCTCGCGCCGCGTCGGCGTAGCGCTCGGCATCGGCCAGCTCGCCCCGGCTGAGTGCCCGCATCCCCCGCCACAGGGGCCCGTACCAGCGATAGAGCGGGTCGCCGTGAAGCGTGGCCACCCGTTCGAAAGCGGCGATCTCGTCAGCGACGGCGGCCGCGCTCCCGAACTCCGAGAGCGCGATCAGGCGCAGGCGCCGTCCGAGCAGCTCGAGCGGCCGGTCTGCGGCCTGGCGGGCGAGCGCGACGATCTCGGTTCCCGCTCCGAGGCGCTCGGTCACATGGTCGGGGCCGGCCACGGCATCGCAACGGGCAGCCAGCGCAGACGCCAGCGCGGCGCCGTCTCCCGCCCGTCGGGCGAGGGAGACGGCCTCGTCGGCCAGCGCCAGGCGGCGCCCCTCGGACCCCATGAAGGACAAGGCGACCGAGAGACGGGCCAGCACCCAGGGGCGCAACGGCGAGTCGGCCGGCAACAGGGCGGCCGCCTGCTCCAGGAGATCGATCTGGCGCTGCTCGAGCATCCGGACCTCGAACCCACCGAAGCCGGCGCCGAACCCCAGCGCGGCTCGTGCCAGCACGTCGAACCAGCCCCGGCGGCGCGCCAGGTCGGCAGCAGCCGCGAACGCGGTCCCGGCGCCGGCGCCGTCACCCGTCCGCAGGCGTGCGTCACCCAGCCCGAGCAGGGCCTCAGCCCGCAGCTCGTCGTCTTCGGGACCGGGCGGCGCCGTCGCCGCAGCCCGCTCGAAGTGGGCCGCGGCATCCTCCCAGGCCAGCTGGTCGAGGGCGGCAGCGCCCGCGGCGAAGTCGGCACGGGCGGGGCGGGGGTCGTGCGGTGGCAGACCAGCCTGACTGAGGTGATAGGCCACGACCGAAGGCCCGGCGCGGCGGTCGTCCAGCGCGGCCGCGGCGCGGCGGTGGAGCTCCGTCCGGACGGTCGGCGCCAGGCTGCTGGCGCACACCTGCTGGAAGAGCACGTGGACGAACGCCCACCGCCGGCCGGCCTCGTCCAGTCGCTCGACCACGCCGCTGCGCCCGGCCCTTCCCAGGGCGGCGAACAGCTCGTCGCGGCCGGCGCCGGCGACCACCGCGAGGACCTCGGCGTCGAAGTGCTCGCCGAGCACGGCGGCGGCGCGCAGCACGTCCCGTGTGGGCTCTTCGAGGCGGGCCAGGCGACGGGACAGCACGGCGTCGATCTCCGAGGGCACGGCGAGCTCTCGGAGCCGCACCGCACGGTCGATGCCGAGACGAGCGACCTCGGTCACGAAGAACGGGTTGCCGCCTGTCGTCCGGCGCAGCTCGGCTGCCACCGGGGGCCCGATCGGCTCGCCGGTGACGTCGGCGACGAGATCGCAGATGGCCGACTCGTCGAGTCCCCGGAGGGCCAGTCGGTCGACATGGGTGACCAGCGTGGCCAGCGGCGCGTCCGCGTCGATCTCGGGTTCCCGGCAGGTGCCGAGCAGCACGACCGGCCCAGCCGCAGCCAGGTGAGCGGCGACGTAGCGCAGTAGGAGTTGCGACGGGGTGCGGGCCCAGTGGAGGTCCTCGAGCACCACCAGCAGGCCGCCGGGCGCCGCCCGCGAGCGCAGCTGCTCGACCACGGCGTGGAAGGCCAGGAACCGGCGCCACTCGGCCTCTTGGGGGTGCGTGCCCGTCGACGGAGGGGCACCGGCGCCCGTGAGGGCAGTGGCGCCTTGGGGGCCGAGGATCTCGAGCCACGGCCCGAACGGCGACGCCAGCTCGGCGTCGAGGCAGGCCCCCCACGCCACGTCCATGCGCCGCTCCCGCGCCAGCCGCACGGCCTCCCAGGCCACGGCCGTCTTGCCCATCCCTGCGTCACCGGTCACGAACAGGAGGCGACCCCGGCCTCTGGCCCCGGCGTCCAGTGCCTGGCCGATCTCGCCGAGCACGTCGTCACGCCCGTGCATCCCGGTCGTCACGGGGCGGAGCGTAGGACGAATCCCCACGCCTCCCGCTCTGCCCCTCCGTCCCCGGTCGGCGTGGACGGATCGTTCAGGATGGCCTCGTTGGTCAGGCTGCGGCCCGTCGCGGTGGGCTCAGCACATTCCGTCCGGCCACGGCGACGCCTGCGTCCCACCCGGGCGCCCGACCCTCGAGAGGCGGCCGGCCCGCGACTGCATCGAGTCCGAGGGTCGCCAGCAGCCAGGAAGTGACCGAGTTGGAGTTCCACATCTCTCCCGCATGCAACTCGTCGCGCCCCCACACGGGAGTCGGCACGAGGGGCACGAGCTCGAGCATCTGGCGCGCCACTGCGACGTCGTCGGTGATCCGGACGGGGCCCCCGACGGCGTAGGAGATATCGGGGATGACCCCGTCCCGCCAGCGGCGGATCTCGTACCGGAAGAGACGGACTCGGCGGAGGCAGGCCATCCCCACGGCTCCTTCGGCGACCACGCCACGTTCCTGGCCTCGATCATCGCGGATCTCCGTCATCTCAACGATGAAGCGACCCTCGGTCGTCGTCGCCACAAGGGCTGAGTGGAAGAGGGGGCGGTGACGCCGGTGCTGAACCAGGGCCAAGAGGCCCTCGTAGATCCTCCCGCTGATCCGTACGACGTGATGGCCTGCGCCCACGGGGATCCAGTAGAGGTCGACGCCGGGATCGGTCGGGCCCAAGGAGCTCGCGGCCCGGCCGCCTCGGAGTGCGACGACATCGGCGCTCGTCCTGCGGTGAGCTCTGCGGGGCATCCGCACGCCTCCTTTGGGCGGGACCTGCAGGATCCCGGGACCACGTCTGTCACCCGGAGCATGCGGATCGAACGCCGCTCCCAGTAGGGCCGATCGGCCGTCCGGTCCGGAGCACTTCGGCCTCGTCACGCAGGCCTGCGAGGTGTCCCGGACGCGTCCTTCCGGGCCAAGACGGCCTCGACCCGCTTGAGCATCTCCTTCGGGCTGAACGGCTTCACGATGTAGTCATCCGCCCCAGCGGCCATCCCGCGCTCGAGCTCGGCCTCCTGGGCCTTGGCCGTGAGGAAGATCACGGGGATGTCTGCGGTGTCGGGGCTCTCCCGAAGCGCGCGGCACACCTCGATGCCGCTCAACTTCGGCATGGTCCAGTCGACCAGTACGAGATCGGGCCGGACCGACGGGCCCTCTCCGGGCCGGCCGCGGGCCGCGGCCAGGCCCGCCTCGCCGTCCCCCTCGGCGACGGCGGAGAACCCGGCCTGTGTGAGCTTCCAGACCACGAGGCGGCGGATGTCCGGGTCGTCGTCGATGACGAGGATCGTCTTCATGGCCTTGCTCCTCGACCTCCGAGGCGCGAGCGACGCGAGCCGATCGGGCCGTGGCTGTCTGGTAGAGCCGTTCGGTTACCCTCGACCATAATGTCCGGGCTGGGCAAGTCGGAGTCCTCCTCCACCGCGCAAGACGTCGAGACGCCAGACGAGACCGCGGGAGCGGGCGGGACGAGCCCGCCGCTCACGAGCGGAACGGTGGTCCTGTCGCGCTTCCGCTGCGACGCCCTTCTCAAGCGTGGTCACGGGGTTGACACGTACCTGGCGACCGATTTGCAAAGTGGCTCGAGCGTGGTCGTGAAGCGGGTGGCGACCGGCCGTGTCGGCGATGCCGTGCGCATGCGGTTGGAGCACGAGGCCGAGGTGCTGCGCCGGTTGGAGGGTCTCGCCCTCGGCTCGCCCGTAATGGTGGTCAGCGACAACCACTTCGTCTTCCTGGTGAAGCCGTACGTCCCTGGTACCACCTTGGCGCAGCGGCTCGCCAACGGTCCGCTGTCGGTGACCTCGACGCTCGTCGTGGGCGTCGAGCTGCTCCGGAGCCTGGAGCAGGTGCACGACGACGGTGTCCTGCATCGGGACGTGAAGCCCGCGAACGTGATCGTGGACGAGGGCGAGCCCGTCGAACGGGCCGTGCTGATCGACTTCGGTTTCGCCCGCAGCTCCTCGCTCGAGCTCTCGCTTCGGGACGAGCGAGTCGGTACCGCCCGGTACCTCGCTCCGGAAACGGCCGGCCTGTTGCCCGGACCCGTCGACGAGCGGTCTGACCTGTACTCCGTCGGCGTGCTCCTGTTCGAGTGCCTGGCTGGCCGACCGCCGTTCGAGGCAGACGACGTCGGGGCTGTTCTGCGCCAGCACCTCAACACTCCCGCTCCGCAGCTGCGGGGACTGGGCGTCGACGTCCCTCGGGCGTTGGACGCCGTCGTCCAGCGCCTCTTGCGCAAGGACCCCGCAGAGCGCTACCAGTCGGCCGGGGCGGTGATCGCCGACCTCGAGGCCCTGCGTGACGGGCTCGCTCGCGGCGTTGCCGATCCCGTGGTGGTGATCGGTCTCCACGACCGGCGTCAGGCCTTGACGGAGCCGGCCTTCGTCGGCCGCGATCTCGAGCTGGAGCAGCTGAACAGCCTGATCCATCGAGCGCGCAATGGCGCCGGCGGCCTTGTCCTCGTCGAATCGGAGTCCGGCGGGGGCAAGACTCGCCTCCTCGACGAGCTTGTCCAGCAGTGGCAGCCCAAGGCGTGGATCCTGCATGGCCAAGCGGTCGATCAGGCGGCCCAGCGGCCGTTCGAGCTGCTCGACGGCGTGGTGCGAGGGATCCTCGCCGCCTGCGAAGGCACCCCCGAGCTGTCCGAGAGCCTCCGCGCTCGCCTCGGGGACCGGGCCGACGCGGTGGTCGCCGCCCTTCCTGACATGGCGGCCGTCCTCGGGGACGTTCACCCTTCCCACCTCGGCCCCGAGGAGTATGGCGAGACCCGGAACATCACCGCCCTGTCCGCCCTGCTCGACGCCCTCGGGTCGGCGCGGCGGCCGGCGATCGTCATCCTCGACGACTGCCAGTGGGCGGACGGCCCCACGCTCCGGCTCCTCGCCGCATGGCAGGAGCGCGTTCGGCAGGAGCACGCCAATGTGCTGGTGATCGCCGCATTTCGCACCGAGGAAGTGACCGGCGACCATGTGTTGCGGACGATCACGCCCTTGGCGACCATCGCCCTCGCACCCTTCGGGACCCAGGACATGCGCGCCCTGGTCGAGTCGATGGCGGGACCGCTTCCCGAGGAGGCGATGACGACCGTGACAACCCTGTCCGAGGGCAGTCCCTTCATGGCTGCCGCTGTGCTCCGCGGGTTGGTCGAGGCGGGGGCGCTCGTGGACGGCCCGGCGGGATGGGACGTCGACGAGGTGCGGCTGGCCCATGTCCAGACGTCCCGTCGGGCGGCGCTGTTCCTCGTGAGGCGGCTCGAACTGCTCTCCCCCTCCACTCTCGGTCTGCTGTCGGTCGGTGCCGTCTTGGGGAAGGAGTTCGGGGTCGGCCTGGCCGCCGAGCTGTCCGGTCAGGACGCGGAGGAGGTGAGCGTCGGGCTGGCCGAGGCCGCGGCCCGCCGGATCATCTGGGTGGACGAGCAGACCGACCGGGCGTCGTTCCTCCACGACAAGCTGCGAGAGGCGCTGCTCAGCCGCCTCACCGCCGACCAACGGCGCGAGCTGCACCGCCTGGCCGCGCTGCGGATGGAGGCCACGTGCCCCGACGAGGTCTTCGACCTGGCGTACCACTTCGACGCCGCCGAGCGGAGGGACAAGGCCACGCCCTTCGCGCTCAGGGCGGCGGAGGTGGCGCGGAGTCAGTACTCGTTGGACGTCGCCGTGGCCCACTACCGGATGGCGCATCGTTCGGTGGCGCCGGACGACGTGCAGGTCCGAGCCCGCGTCAGCGAAGGCCTCGGCGACGTGCTCACCCTGCTGGGCTCCTACCAGGAGGCCATGACCCTCCTCGAGGAGGCACGGTCGCTGGCCGATACCGACGTCAAGCGAGCGTCGATCGACGGCAAGTTGGGTGACGTTGCCTTCAAGCGCGGCGAGCAGGGCCTCGCTCGTCGGCACCTCGAGTCGGCCGTGCGCCAGCTGAACCGACGCCTTCCTCGCCGCGCCGTCGGGTTCTTGTTGGCCGCCATCATCGAGATGGTGGTGCAGGCAGCCCACACACGGCTGCCCAAGGTCTTCGTCGGTCGGCGCTCCCTCCAAGGTTCCGACAGGGAGTTCCTGGCCATCCGGCTGTACAGCCGTCTCGCGTACGTGTACTGGTTCAGTGCCGGAAAGATCCCCTGCGCGTTCGCCCACCTACGTGAGATGAACCTGGCCGAGCGCTACCCACCGACGCGGGAGTTGGCGCAGGCCTATTCCGAGCACGCTCCGGTGATGACCATGGTTCCCTGGTTCAGCCGGGGCATCAAGTACGCGGAGCGCTCGCTCGCCATCCGGCGTGAACAGGGCGATCTCTGGGGACAGGGGCAGTCGCTTCACTTCTACGGCGTGGTGCTGTACGGGGCGTCGAGGTACCGGGAGTGCATCGACAAGTGCCGGCAGGCGGTACGCCTCCTCGACCGCACCGGAGACCGCTGGGAGATGAACACGGCGACCTGGCACATCGCGTTCTCCCATTACCGGTTGGGGGAGCTGGCGGAGGCCGTGCGCGTCGCCCGCAAGGTCCACGCGGCAGCGGTGGCCATCAACGACAGCGCCGCCGCCGGCATCAGCCTGAGCGTCTGGTGTCGGGCGTCGGAGGGCCGGGTGCCCGCCGAGTTGATCCACGAGCAGCTCGCGCAGCGGAACGAGGATGCTCACACCGGCACCGAGGTCCATGTGGCCGAAGGCGTCCGGCTCCTTGGCGAAGGGCTGCTCGACGAGGCGCTCGCCCTGTTCCGACAGGCGCGCGGCATCGTGCGCGACGCCGGCCTGCGCCAGGAGTACGTCGCGCCTGTCCTCCCCTGGCTGACCACGGCGATGCGATTGAAGGTGGAGCGCGTCCCTCCCTGGGGCGTCCGGCGACGGAACCAACTCCTTCGGGAAACGAGGCGACACGCGAGACAAGCGTGGAGGATCGCCCGCCTCTACCGGAACAACGCCCCCCATGCGCTGCGGGAGCGAGCGCTCGTCTCCGCCCTCGGGGGCCACGGCCGGCGGGCGCAGCGGCTCCTGACCAAGAGCCTCGCCGAGGCCGAACGGCAGGGGGCGGGCTACGAGCAGGTCCTCACCCGCCGGGCGTGGGGCGAGGTTGGGCTCGCGCTGCGATGGCCTGGGGCGGAGGACATGCGGCGGGAGGCGGAGTCGGAGCTCGCCGAGCTCGTTCCTCGCGACGGTCCCGACGAGCGTCATGCGGACGTCTCCCCGAGCCTGTCGCTGGCGGACCGGTTCGCCACCCTGCTCGGGGTGGGGCGACGCATCGCCGCCGCCCCCTCGCCCGGCGCCGTGTACGCCGCGGTACGCGACGCGGCGGCGACTCTCCTGCGGGGCGAGCAGTGCCACGTGGTGGACGTGGACGAGGTGTCCGGCGCCGCCGCTGCCACCAAGTCCGGCGAGCACGTCGACCAGCTCAGCCAGAGCCTCGTCGCTCGTGCCCTCGAATCGCGTGGCCCCGTTGTGCTGTCCGAGCCGCCACCGGAGAAGTCGGGGGACAGCATCGTCCTCTCCGAGCTGCGTTCCGCCCTCTGCGCACCCATCTACAGCGAGGGCAAGGCTGTGGCGTGCCTCTACGTCACCCACAGCCAGGTGACGGGGCTGTTCGGCCCGGACGAGATCCGGGTGACCGAGTTCATCGCGACACTCGCGGGCGCCGCCCTCGAGCACGTCGCCGGCACGGAGGCTCGATTCCGCTCTCTCGCTCAGAACTCGAGCGACGTCATCACGGTCGTCGACCGGGAAGGCCGCATCACCTACCAGAGCTCAGCGGTCACCCGCCTGTTCGGGTTCGCGCCCACCGAGCTGGTGGGAACGCCCTTGGCCGATTGGGTGCATACCGAGGACCGTGACCGGTTGCTTGCCCTCCTCGAGGAGGCGGCGCAGCAAGGGGAACCGCCGAGGCTGCTCGAGTGCCGGCTCCGCCATCACGATGGGTTCTGCCGAGACGTCGAGATCGCCGCCAGCAACCTGCTCGACGACCCGAGCGTGAACGGACTGGTGCTCAACAGCCGGGACGTCGGGGATCGGAAGCGAGCCGAGCGCGAGCTGCTCGAGACGCTGGGGCGGGAGCAGCAGATGCGCGAGAGACTGCAGGAGCTCGATCGCCTCAAGACCGACTTCCTGTCCGCTGTCTCTCACGAGCTTCGTACGCCGTTGAGCAGCATCCTCGGCTACGTCGAGATGCTCGTCGACGGGAGCGGGGGCGAGCTGACCGACGAGCAACGCCGGGTGCTGGGCGTCGTGGACCGCAACGCCCTGCGCCTGCTCGTGCTGATCGAAGACCTGCTCACCATCTCCCGGATCGAGGCGGGAACCTTCCGGCTGGTCCTGGGCCCGGTGGACATCCGTACCCTCGTGGAAGCGGCTCGCCAGGCAGTCTTGCCCGATCTCGCCGGGCGCCGTCTGAGCGTGACGGTGAAGGTTGACGAGGACACGGGCACGGTCCTCGGTGACGCGACCCAGCTCGACCGCGTGATCATCAACCTGCTCACCAACGCCATCAAGTTCACGCCCGACGGCGGCCGGGTGTCCCTCAGTGCCGAACGAGACGATGGGGCGGTCTTCATTCGGGTGCAGGACACCGGCATCGGGATCCCGCCCGAAGAGCAGCCGAGGGTGTTCGAACCGTTCTTCCGCTCGTCGTCGGCGCAGCAGCTGGCCGTCCCCGGTACTGGTCTGGGCCTGTCGATCACCAAGAAGGTGATCGAAGAGCACCAGGGTCAGATCTCCCTCGTCTCCTCCCCGGGCCAGGGGACGGAGGTGATCGTCCGGCTGCCGGTCGCAGTGGCCGGAGGACAACCGTGAGGGCGACTGTCGGGGAGGATCGTTCGACGCTTTCGAGAAGTTAGTCTGGATTCGTGCAGCCTCCCGGTCCTGCGGTCGCGACATCTTCCCGAGGGGATCTGAGGCACGTCGCGGAGCAGGAGGCTCTGGCCCAACTGGCTCTCAGCGTCCTCCGGGGAGACAACCTCGCGTCGGTATGTGAGTCGGCCCTGTGCCGCCTCTCGACCGTGCTCGGCGTTTCCCGGGCAGAGGTCCTCGAACTCCACACCGCCGGCCCCCGTCTCGTTGTCCGAGCCGCCGCCGGCTGGAACGAGACGTCGGCGGCGAGGCTTTCCGTGCCGGTTCGCCTCGATCGTCCTCCCTGGAGAGCCGTGTTGCGGGACGGGGTCACGGCCGTCATGGAGCGGCGGTCGCGGCCTGGGGCGTGGGAACGGGTCCTCGCCAGCCACAGCGTGGAGGGGAGCGCCTACGGGCTCATTTGCACGCACGGCCGCGCCTTCGGGATCCTCGGAGTCCACCGCGACAGCAGCCGGACCTTCACACGTGAGGACTTGCACTTCTTGGGCGCGATGGCGGAGGTGGTGGGCCACGCCATCGAGCGGGCTCGGCATGCCCCGCTCCAGGCCGAGGCGGAGCACGTGACGCGTGTCGCGCACGACTTCAACAACGTCCTGGCCGTCATCCAGGGATATGTGGAGATGATCGTGGAGAAGCTCGGCGACGCGAGTCCCCTCCGCGGCGATGTCGACGCCATCCACCGCGCCACCGCCCGCGCATCGGCCCTCGTCTCTGAACTCGCGGCCCTCGACGATCACGACGCGCTCGAGGGCGACCGATGGCGGCGGCCAACACCGGCGCCGCTTCGCCCCTTCGGCGACGGGGGCTGAACGGGCCCTTCTCACGATGCGAATCCTGCTGGCCGACGACGACGCTGAGCTGACCACCATGCTGCAAAGTGCCCTCGACCGGACGGGCCACGCCGTAGATGTGGTGGCCACCGGGGAGGAGGCCCTGTGGTTGGCCGGGGCGTGCGAGTACGACGCCCTCATCCTCGACGTCAACCTCCCAGCGTCCGACGGTTTCACCGTCTGCCAGGAGCTGCGGACGGGGGGCGACTGGACGCCGATCCTGTTCCTGACGGGCAGAACGGCAGTTGCCGACCGTGTCGCCGGCCTGGACGCGGGCGGAGACGACTACCTGGCGAAGCCGTTCGCCCTCGAGGAGCTGACCGCCCGGCTGCGGACGATCTCTCGCCGCCAGCCCCGCCAACGCCCCACGGTCCTGGAGGCCGGCGACGTCGAGATCGACCCCGCGGCCCGCTCCGTGCGCCGGGCTTCGACTGAGCTCGATCTGGCGCCCAAGGAGTTCGCCCTGCTGGAGCTCCTCGTCCGGCACGCGGGGGAGGTCGTGGAGCGGAAGAGGATCCACGATGCTCTCTGGGACTTCGCCTTCGACCCCCGCTCCAACGTGATCGAAGCCGTGGTCCGGCGGCTGCGGGTGAGGATCGACCTACCGTCGAGGCCCAGCTATATCGACACGGTTCGAGGGGTCGGATACCGGTTCCGTCCGTTCTGATCGCGACTTCCCCGTCATGTTTTCGTCATGTCCTGACCTCCATGATCGTCCCGTCGCTTTCACCGGGGAGGTTGGGTGTGAGATCGTCGGACGAGGCGGACGAGTACCTCGGACCGCATGACGTCGCCCGCGTCCTGCGGATGTCCCCGAGGACCGTGATTCGGTGGGCTGACAACGGGTGGCTGAGCGATGCCATCGCGCTCGATGGCGATCGCCGGCTTCGGCGCAGGGACGTCGAAGCGCTGGCCGACCAGGCGAAGAGGCAGAAGGACGGGAGGGACTGAGGGCGCCGGTCCGACCGGTCCCAGACGACCTCCTGTCGCCGGTCTGGTAGTCGCTGGCCGGCGAGGCCCCGCTACGCGTCGCCGACCACCCGCACGGGGAGGCGGCCCGCACCGTTCGTAGAACCGCCCCGACCTGCATTGCCAGGGGCCCAACCGGGAGAGCTCGGGTCCGTCCGCGCCGACCCCAGACGACGGGACGGAGTAGGGCGCCGACGCCGCCGAATGGTCACCAGCCGGCCCGGGGCGTCCTGCGCACCGCCCCTCAGGCTCCCGAGCGAGGCCCGCTCACCCGCTCCCGCAGCCGGCCAGAGGACTATCATCCCGACACTCATCGCGATCGAACAACGCGGCGGGATCGGTCGTAGCGCTACGACCAAGACGCGAGAACCGATGGGAGAGCTGGGATGAGCAAAGAGTGGGTCGTTGTTTTCGAGGCCGTCGCCCAAGGCGGCGCAGCCCCCGTTGACGTCGACGCTCTGCGCTGCATCCTCGAGGCTCTGGCCGACAGCCATCCGGTGGCGCTCCATCACCACGAGCGCTACGCCATCCAGGTGGTCGTCACCAGCGCGACACCGGCGGAGGCTGTGCATGTTGCTCTTGACCGTTGGGCCGACGCGACACGTCAGTTGGGTGTCCCCGAGTCGGAAGTGGTCAGGATCGAGGCGATGACGCCGCAGGAGTTCGAGACGGACTGCCGGCGCTTCTACGGGGAGGACCAGGCTGGGGATGACGGCGCCGGCCCGGACGAGGAAAGACGAGGGCCTCAGC
>DASZOE010000463.1:0-5631 GCA_035550945.1 Acidimicrobiales bacterium | reverse complement strand
CCGGGCGGCTGGCCTCGGACGTGACGGACGATCGGCGGCCGTAGGCGCCCTCTCCCCCTGGTTGCAGGACGACGCCAGCGCCACGGTCTCCGGCACCCGAGCCACGGTGACGGTGCGCGTCCCGATCCTCCTCCCCGGCCTGCGCTCGGCCGACGTCTCCGTGTCCCGAACCGCCGAGCTGCCGAGAGGGTGAGGTCGAAGTGGGGCTGAAGGACAGGTTGGGGACTCGTTGGGACGCCGAGGGGAACGGTGAGCCCGCCCCGGGCGACCACATCAGCCGGTACCGCCGTCGTCTGCTCGAAGAGGCCGACCTCGCCGACCTGGCGGACCTCAAGCCCACCCAGCTGCGGGCCCGGCTGGAGCGGATGGTCGGGCACCTGGTCACGAGAGACGGCCCCGTCCTCTCCACCACCGAGCGCTCCGCCCTCATCCGCCAGGTCGTCGACGAAGCCCTCGGCCTGGGCATTCTGGAGCCTCTGTTGGCCGACGACAGCGTGACCGAGATCATGGTGAACGGTCCCCACGAGGTGTGGGTGGAGAGGGCCGGCGTGCTGGAGCGGGTCGGCGGCGGTTTCACCGACGAAGCCCAGCTCTACCAGACCATCGACCGCATCGTCTCGGCCGTCAACCGTCGGGTCGACGAGTCGAGTCCGATGGTCGACGCCCGCCTGCCGACCGGTGAGCGGGTCAACGTCATCGTGCCACCGCTGTCGCTCACCGGGCCGGCGATGACCATCCGCCGCTTCCCCCGCGCCTACACGCTGGAGCAGCTCCAGCGGATGGGCAGCTTGGACGAGCCCACAGCCTCCCTGCTCGCGGCCATGGTCCGGGCCCGGTTCAACATGGTGATCTCGGGAGGGACGGGGACGGGGAAGACGACGCTGCTCAACGCCCTGTCGGCCTTCATCCCGCCCGGGGAGCGCATCATCACCATCGAGGACGCCGCCGAGCTGTCGCTCGTCGGGGGCCATGTGGTGTCCCTCGAGTCCCGACCGCCGAACGTCGAGGGTCGAGGCGAAGTCACCATCCGCGACCTGGTGCGCAACAGCCTGCGAATGCGCCCCGACCGCATCATCGTGGGTGAGGTTCGGGGTGGCGAGACGCTCGACATGCTGCAGGCCATGAACACGGGGCACGAGGGGTCGCTGGCCACCGTGCACGCCAACTCCACCGAGGACGCCGTCTTCCGTCTCGAGACGCTGGCGACCATGACGGAGCTGGGCGTGCCCTTCGAGGCCTTGCAGGACCAGATCAACAGCGCCATCGACATCATCGTGCACCTGGCGCGAGGACCCGACGGCTCGCGGCGCATCGTCGAGGTCGCGGCGGTGACGTCGAGGCTGCGGGAGAAGTTCCGGCTGGTCACCCTGACCCACTTCGCGGCCCGACCGCTCGGCCCGGATCGCCAGCTGACGGGACAGTTCCGCCACTATGCCCTCCCCAAGCTCCTGGCCGACCGCCTGGTCCTCGCCGGAGAGGCGGTGCCGCCTGCGTTCACCCGGTCGGCCAAGAAGCTTCCGGCGCCGGAGCGGGAGGCGTCTTAGTGGCCGCCGCCGCTGCCCTCGTGCTGCTGGTCGCCACTCTGGCGGTCACCCTCGCCGGGGTGGCGGAGCTCACGCGGGGGAGAGTCGAGAAGCGGGCGCTGCTGGCGCGCTCGGGCGGCAACGAGCACGAGGACGTCGCCGCCCGCCTGCACGGTCGGCTCGACGTCCGCCTGCGGGCGACGCCTCTCGGCAACCGGCTGGCGGTGCGGCTGGCCGCCGCCGGCATCGAGACGCGCCCCCTGGACTTCTGCGCCCTCGTAGTGGCGCTCGCCGTGCTCGGCTACGTCGTCGGCGAGACGTTCCTCCCCACGTGGATGGCGGTCGCCGCTGCGCTCGGAACGTTGGGGATGGCTCGTGCCTGGGTCCGATACAAGCAGGCTCAGCGCCGGGACCGGTTCGTCGCCCAGCTCCCCGACGTCGCCCGGGTGCTGTCCAACGCGGCCGCCGCGGGCCTGGCCATGCGCAGCGCGGTGGCGATGGTCGCCGAGGAGCTCGACGACCCGGCGGGGGCCGAGATGCGGTTGGCGACCGAGGAGCTGCGCCTGGGCCAGTCGATGGAGGGAGCGCTGGCCAACCTCGAGAGACGCATGCCCTCCCGAGAGGTGGGCGTCCTCACCAGCACGCTTATCATCCACCAGCGCGCCGGTGGGAGCCTGGTGCGCGCCCTCTCCGACATGGCGGAGACCTTGGAGGAGCGCAAGGAGCTGGCTCGGGAGGTTCGCACCGTCATGTCGGGGTCGGTGTTCACCGGGTACCTGGTGGCGGTGATGGGCGTGGGGTCGGTACTGCTGCTCGACCTCATCCTCCCCGGCGCCCTGGAGGAGATGAGCTCGGAGCCCCTGGGCCGGCTGGCTCTGGCGGTCGCCGCCGTCCTCTACGTCATCGGCTTCGTGCTCGTCCGGCGCACCACCAGGATCGAGACATGAGCCCCGCCGGGTCCTGTCCCGTGGCGGTCCGTCGGGCGACTGTCGTCCCATGAGCCCTGCGCTAACCGCCCTGGTCCTGGCCGCGTGCGTGGGTCTGGCCGCCCGTGGCCTCTGGATGGTGGCCGATCCCGGGCATCGCGAGCGCTTCGCCCCCGTGGAGACCGGCTCTCTCCCCCCGAACACACGTCGGGCGTCTCTGGTGGCGGCGTTCTTCGAGCAGCTCAGCCGGCGACTGGCGGGGCGTGCGCTCCGTCTCCTCGGTGAGGGCCGAATCATCCGCGTTCGTCGCCGTCTCGAAGCCGCGGGAAGGCCGGGAGGGCTGACCGTCGAGGGCTACGCGGGGCGAAAGGCGGCCTTTACGGTCCTCATGGGGGGTGCGGGCGTCCTGTTCCTGGCCCGGGGCAACCTCTTCCTCTTCCTGGCTCTGACCGCCGCGGGGTTCTTCTGGATGGACGCCTGGCTGGCGGGCGTAGCCCGCAAGCGCCAGGCCCGGATCGAGCGTGATCTGCCCGACTTCGTTGACATCCTGGCGGTCACGATCACCGCCGGCGTCGGGTTCCGTTCGGCCATGGCCCGGGTGGCCCAGGCGGTGGCCGGGCCGCTGGGCGAGGAGATCAGCAGGACCCTGCGCCAGATGGACCTGGGCGCCTCCCGGCGGGCGGCGTTCGAGGAGCTCCGCAGGCGCAACTCGGCAGAGTCGCTCAGCCGTATGGTCACCTCGGTGCTGCAGGCCGAGGAGCTCGGCACCCCGCTGGCCGACGTGCTCATGGAGCTGGCCCGGGACGGGCGCCGGGCCTTCGCTCAGCAGGCCCGGCGCCAGGCGGCCCGGGCGGCACCCCGTGTCAGCCTCATCATCACCATGGTGATCGTGCCCGGTGCCATCCTCCTAATGATCGTGGCCCTGATCCTGGGCTCCGACGTCGAGGGCCTGAATGGATAGCTCCCGGCGGGCCCACCAGGTCGCCGGTCTGGGCCGGTTGGTGCTCGACCTCCGCCTGATCGCCCTCGCCCTGACGGCGCTCTCGCTGCCCTCCAGCTCCGACCGAGCGACGTGGCTGGGCGTGTCCATCCTGCCCTTGGCCCTCTTCTCGTACGCGGCCCTGCGCTGGTGGGACGAGATCGGCCCGGTGCTGGTCAGGCACCCATCGGTGCTCGCCGCCGACCTGGTCGTCTCCATGCCGGTCCTCGCCGTCGCCGGCCCCGACAACCCGTTCCTGTACTACACGGTGGGCAGCACGCTGATGGCCGGGTTGCTCCAGGGCTGGCCCGGAGCGACCGCCTCCTCGGCCGTCCTCCTGGCCGGCTACTGGCTGATCCTGGCGGGGTGGTCGACGGACGGCCAGGACGTGGGCGGCTTCCAGGCCCTCGTCGGCGTCCCCGCCCTCTATCCCATCGCCGGCGCCGCGGGGGTGGCCGTGGGTCGCCTCCTCGAGCGGGCGGCGGCCGCCGAGGCCCGGGCGGCGTCCGCCGACGAGCGGGCCCGGCTGGCCCGGGAGCTGCACGACTCGCTCACCAAGACCCTCCAGGGGATCCGCCTCACCGCGTCGGCCCTGCCTGCCTGGGTCGACCGGGACCCGGTGGAGGCCGCCGCCGAGGCCCGCACCCTCGCCCTCGCCGCCGACGCCGCCGCAGCTCAGGCCCGCGAGCTCATCGGCGGCCTCCGCGCCGACCGCATCGACCTTCCCCTGTACCAGGCGCTCGACCAGTGCGCGAGGGACTGGTCGGCCGCCACCGGCATACCGGTCCGCACCGCGCTCGATCCCGTGGCCGACGTGACTCCCGGAGCCCGTTACGAGCTCTTCTGGGTGCTGGCCGAGGCGCTGCGCAACGTCGAGCGCCACGCTCGGGCCACGGGCGTCGAGGTCGCCTTGGGCGAGATGAACGGGAACGTCCGCTTGACGGTGACCGACGACGGCGTCGGGTTCTCCGATCTCGAGCGCCGGGCCCGGGAACGGGCCGGCCACGTCGGCCTCGTCGGAATGGCCGAACGGGTCCGGCGCGTCGGCGGCGACCTCGAGGTAGACGCCCGCCCGGGCGCGGGCGTGACGGTGAGCGCCGAGGTGCCGGCGTTGGCGAACGGCGGGCGGACCGTCAGCCCGGCGAGGGTCTTCGGATGATCCGTGTCCTCGTCGTCGACGACAACCCCGTCATCCGTCACGGGCTGACGAGCCTCCTGCGCACCTTTTCCGACATCATCGTCGCCGGTGAGGCCTCCTCGGGACGCCAGGCCCTCGATGTGGCCGCCGAGGTCCGACCCGACGTCGTCCTCCTCGACGTCCGCATGCCCGGCGGCGACGGTGTCAGTGCCGCGACGGAGCTCTCGGGGTCGGTCCGAGTCATGATGCTCACCTACTCCGACGACGAGGAGACCGTCACCTCGGCCATCCGGGCCGGCGCATCGGGCTACCTGGTCCACGGGCGCTTCAGCCCCGAAGAGCTCGGCCAGGCGGTGCGGGACGTGGCCGGGGGGGCGCACGTGCTCTCCCCGGCGGTCGCGCCGGCTGTGTTCGAGGCTCTCCGCCGGGAGCCGCGCGCCGCGACCGGCCTCGACGACGGCGGGCTGACGGAACGGGAGTGCGACATCATGCAACGGGTGTCCCGTGGCCGGGCCAATGCGGTCATCGCCGCCGAGCTCTGCCTCAGCGAGAAGACGGTGAAGAACCACATCAACCGCATCTACGCAAAGCTCGGCGTGCGCACCAGGGCGGAGGCCATCGCCACGTGGCTGGGCGTAGCCGGGCGCCGCTAGGCCCCGGTGGGGGCCCACGGTCGCTGGGCCCCGTGGACCGGCGAATCGGGGACTGCGGGCCCTGGGCGCCGAAAGGAGCCCCCCGTACGCTCCAACCAGCCCGTGCGGGTCGACTCGAGGAGGCATGGCTCCCATGCAGAACCTGACGATCTACTGCTACCTGACGGCACTGGACGTTCCGCGGCGGATCTGGGACCGTTGCCGGGGCGACGAACGGGGCCAGACCACCGCCGAGTACGCGGGGCTCATCCTCCTCATGGTGGTCATCCTCGGCCTGCTGGCCAGCTTCGCGGGGAAGGAGATCGCCACAGCCATCGGAGACGCGGTCAAGGCGGCCATGGAGAAGGTCAAGGAGAAGGTGGGCGGCTGATTGTCGTCCGACGGGACGGCGGGAACCGAGGAGAGGCCGAGC
>DASZOE010000462.1:0-4267 GCA_035550945.1 Acidimicrobiales bacterium | reverse complement strand
CCCCGGGGGGAATCGGGCCGGGATCGGCCCGGTAGCCTCGGCCCGGCGTGACCTCGGCCATCGGACCTCGGATCCTCCTCTTCACCGGCAAGGGGGGGGTGGGCAAGACCACCGTCGCCGCGTCGACCGCGCTGGCGTGCGCCGACGCCGGCCACCGCACGATCGTCCTCTCCACCGACCCGGCCCACTCCCTGGCCGACTCCTTCGACGTCGCCCTCGCCCCGACGCCGACTCGCGTCGAAGGGACGCTGTGGGGCCAGCAGCTCGACGCCCACGAGCGCATGGAGGAGGCGTGGTCAGACATCTCCGCCTATGTCGTCGACGTCCTCGGTTGGGCCGGCGTCGATGCCATCGAGGCCGAGGAGCTGTCGGTGATCCCGGGCCTGGACGAGATCTTCGGCCTGAGCGACATCAAGGCCTATGCGGCGTCCGCCGAGTGGGACGTGATCGTCGTCGACTGCGCGCCGACGGCCGAGACCATCCGGTTTCTCTCCCTGCCCGACGTCCTCTCCTGGTACATGGAGCGCATCTTCCCGGTGGAGCGCAAGGTCGTGCGGGCGGTGCGGCCGCTGCTCACGCGGGTGACCACCATGCCCGTCGCCAGCGACGACGTCTTCGCCGCCGCCCGCCGCTTCTACGACCGCCTCGACGGAGTGCGCGAGCTCCTCACCGACGGGCGGCGCACGAGCGTCCGCCTGGTCGTCAACCCCGAGCGCATGGTCATCGCCGAGGCCCGGAGGACCTACACCTACCTCTCGCTGTTCGGCTACCGGACCGACGCCATCGTCGCCAACCGCCTCCTGCCCGAGGCGGTCAACGACCCGTGGTTCGCCAAGTGGAAGGCGGCCCACGCCGAGCACCTCTCGACGATCGTCGACGGCTTCGCCCCTCTCCCGGTGCTGAGGGCCGAGCTGGCCGGGGAGGAGATCGTCGGCCTCGACCGTCTCCGTCGCTTCGCCACCGGGCTGTACGGCGACGTCGACCCGGCCGCCGTCCTGCACCAGGGCGAGCCCCTGGGCATCGAGCGCAGGGGGACCCGGTACGTGCTCTCGCTCCAGCTGCCGTTCGTCGACGCCGGCGATCTCGACGTCGGCCGTCGTCACGGCGAGCTGTTCGTGCGGGTCGGCAGCTACCGGCGGGCCCTCGTGCTGCCCGACTCGTTGCGCCGCCGCCCCGTCGAGGGGGCGCGCATGGTCGGCGAGCGCCTGGAGGTCACGTTCGGCGCCGCGCCCTCGCCCGCCGCCGGAGCAGCGCCGGCGGCGGCGGCCGCCCAGTCCACGGGAGGGACGGGATGACCGAGGGAAGTACGCCCGGAGCCCAGGCCGCCGCCCACCTGCAGGCCGCCGCCCTCGAGGTCATCGCCGCGGTGCGGGCCCTCCTCGACGCCGCCGAGGAGGTCGTGCGCGACCCCTCCCGCGTCGCCGCCGCCGCATCCTCGATGGCCGGTCGAGCCCGGGCGGGAGGGGACGGCGACGAGGACGAAGGCGTGCAGCGGATCCCCGTCTCCTGATGGCCGCCGGGGAGCCCGTCTTCACGGGCGTCGCGGTCGCCCTGCTCACCCTCTTCGACGACGAGGGCGACCTCGACGCGGTCGCCACCGCCGCCCACGCGGCGCGCCTCGTCGACCTCGGCGTACGGGCGGTCGTCGTGGCCGGCAGCACGGGGGAGGCCGCCACCCTCGATCCGGCGGAGCGCCTGGCCCTGCTCGCGGCGGTGGGCGGCCCGGAGGGGGTCGATGGCCGCGTGCCCGTCATCGCCGGCACGGGTGCCCCTTCGGCCCGCCAAGCCGCGTCCCTCACCGCCACGGCCGCCGACCACGGAGCCGACGCGGTGCTGACGCTCTCGCCGCCCGGCACCGACGAACCCCGCCGCTACTACGAGCAGGTGGTGGACGCAGCCGGGACCGTCCCCGTGCTCGCCTACCACTTCCCGGCCGTGTCGCCCCCCGGCATCCGCGTGGCCGCCCTGGCCGACCTGCCCGTCGCCGGGTGCAAGGACTCCAGCGGCGACGCCGACCGCCTGCTGGAGACGTTGTCGGAGTGGGACCGGCCGCTGTACGTGGGCTCCTCGGCGCTCCTCGCCCTCGCCGGGCCGCTGGGCGGCGCGGGGGCGATCGTCACGCTGGCCAACGCCGAGCCCGAGCTGTGCGTGGCCGCGTTCGCAGGCGACGCCGCCGCTCAGCTGGAGCTGGTGCCGCACCACCGGGCCGCGGCCGTGCGCCTGCCGGTGGGCATCAAGGAGCTCACCGCGCGCCGCTTCGGGACGTCCACCGTCACCCGCGTCGCCTGACCTCGTGAGAGCTCGCCCGTGACCGAGCCGCTCCTCGTCGCCTTCGTCGCCGGGTTCGACGGACAGTGGCTCGTCGAGGGCATCAGGGCCCGAGCCGGCGAGCCGCTGGCGCCGGCGGCCCGGCTGGCGATCGTGGAGGGCGCCGCGGCCGAGACCGCGGAGGGGCGCTGGGTCCTCCGGGGCGTCGTCGCCGGACAGGGCGAGGACGCCCGTGCCGACCAGCTCCCACTGGGCCGACCCGAGGCCCGTTGCGCCGTCCTGGTAGCCGTGCGCATGGCCCCGGCGTGGTGGCAGCACGCCGAGGACGACCGGCGCGCGCTCTCCGCCAACATCGAGCACGGGCCGACGATCTCCCGTCGCATCCACCGGGCCCGAAACCGTGACGAGCCCTTCGACGTCCTCACCTGGTTCGAGTTCGCCCCCGACCAGCAGGCCGAGGTCGACGAGATGGTGGCGCGCCTGCGCGAGGCGGAGGAGTGGTCCTACGTCGAGCGCGACGTCGAGGTCCGCCTGATCCGCTAGCCGGCGTGTGACGGCGCGGCGCCGGCCGCCATGTATGGGGTACAAGGCGGCCTCGGGCCGACGGCGGGATGATCACAGGAGGCCCCATTCCCATGTCTCACGCAAGGCCGTCGCGACGGCTCTCCCTCATGGCCGGCGTCCTCGTCGCGGCCGCCGCTCTCCTGCCCGCGGCGCCGTCGGCCACCGCCCAGTCGTCCGCGCCGCACTGGGGGCCCTACCAGTGGGACGGTGGCAGCCAGACGGCGGACGTCCGGGCCTTCTGGCTCTTCGACCGCACCGGCGACGCCAGCGCCAACGCCACGATCAAGGCTGTCGTGGATGCCTGGAACGCCGCTCGCGACGACCATCCCGAGCTGCCGTTCATCGCCGTCTACCAGGACGACGCCAACGCCGGGCGCTGCTTCGTCAACAACACCCCCGGGTTCTCGGTGGCCTCGGCCTGCATGATCCCCGAGAACATCCACGAGGTGAAGTCCATCGCCGCCCGGAACCCCGGCGAGTCCGGGCACCTCGTGGGCGCCGCCTTCGCCATCAGCGAGGGGCTCGGCGCCGAGGAGCAGTTCACGGTGGTGTGCCACGCCTTCGGCCACGTCATGGGCCTGGACGACTCCGAGAACACTGGCTCGTGCATGCATCCGGCCTCGAGCGCCGACGAGCTGAGGTGGTACGACGCGGACGACGCCGACGCCATCCTCGGCTTGTACGACCACGACGACAACGCCCCGGCCACGACCACGACGACGGACGCCCCCACGACGAGCACGACGGTGGGCGACACCACCACGACGACGGAGGCCCCTTCGACGACCACGAGCACGTCCACCACGAGCACGTCCACCACGAGCACGTCGACGCCGAGCACGACCTCGACCACCATCCTGTGCGACCCGCTGCCCGGGTGCCTTCTGGAGGGGAGCTGATGAGGCGTCGAGCGCTCTTCCTCGCCGCCGTCCTCATCGTGGGCGGCGCCTGTTCCGGCGGGAGCGGGCTGCACGGCGTCTCGACCGACCGGGCCCCGGCCGATGGGCCGGCCGGGGTGGCGGCCGACGTCCCCCGGCCCGGGGCGGTCGCCGCCGAGCCTGCGCCCGAGCTGCCGGCGCGGGGCCCGGCCATGCCGACCGACACCATCAGCTTGGAGGAGCTGCACCGCCAGGGCCGGACGCACGTCCAGCGGTAGCAGCGAGGGGCGCTCCGAGGTCCTCCGGGCGCCGCTCGCTAGCATCGGCGCCGGATGACCGCCGGTCCCGGGCCTCGCCGGCCTCTGCCCCCGAACGCTCACCGACGAGCTAGCGCGGGCTGGACGTGACCGTCGTCGGGGTCGACCTGGGCGGTACCAAGTGTCTCGGTGTGGTCCTCGCCGACGGCGCGGTCGTGGCCGAGGCGAGGGTTCCCACGCCCAAGGGAGCCGATCCCGTCCTCTCCTCGATCGCGGGGCTGGTCGAGGAGCTCGGCGGGG
>DASZOE010000461.1:0-2660 GCA_035550945.1 Acidimicrobiales bacterium | reverse complement strand
GGCGCACTGGAAGGCCCACGCCGACGCGATGTGCGAGGACCCCGAGCCCCCTGAGCCGGAGCGGGCCCTGCATCTGTCCAAGACCCTGGGCGGTGGCTGCGCCTTCGACGGCGACCTCGACGCCGAGGGAGGGGCCATTCTGGCCACCGCCCTTCGGGTGGCGGGCAGCGACGACGTCGAGGCAGAGCCTTCCCGTTCTCCGGCCGAGCGTAGAGCCGACGCCTTGGTGGACCTGTGCCGGTACTTCCTCGACCACCAGCACCACCGCCCCGGTGGACGTCACCGGCCCCATGTCAACGTGGTGATCGACTACGACGACCTGGTGGGCGGCCGGGGCGGACAGGTGGTGGACGGGGGACCCCTCGAGCGCTCCAGCATCGAGGCGTTGTTGTGCGACTGTGCGCTTCACCGGGTGGTGACGAAGGGACGCTCGGCGGTGCTCGACTACGGCATGTCTGAAGGAGTGGGTTCTGTCAACACCGAGCTCCTCGAAGAGGAGCACCATCAGGGGTTGATCGCTCCAGCGCCGAACCGGTCTTCTGACATCCAAGCGCGCATCACCAGACCTCGACGATCGTCACGGTCCGTAGAGGGCGGTCAAGGTCGGCCGCAGGCCGCCCGCAGGGGAAGCCTTGACGGCCCGGTCATATCGGTTAGGACAATGGAATCGAAGCCCGTCAGGGCTTCTTGGTAGCGCCCGCCGTTTGACGGGACGCCTGCGCTGGTCGTCTCCAGTTCCCCACGGGTGGTGAGGGTCAGGCGAGGCCGAAGCTCGGCTGCCTGGTCATGTCTTCGCCGGGCCCCGGTAGCCGGGTCCGGCATGGAGCGATCCGGCGCAGCCAGCAGTGCTCAATCACTTGCGACGACCCGCCCACCAGGGGGTCATGCCGTAGCCCGAGCCGTCCGCTGGCTGCGTCCGAGCCGGCTCAGCCCGTCTCGGCCGGCGTGAGGCAACGGATCTGTCCATCACGCAGGCCGTAGTAGACGAGGCGGAGCACCCTGCGGGCCGCGGCCACGCGGCCGATGTTGCGACCCCGCCGCTCGGCGATGCGGCGGTAGTCGGCTTTGATCTTGTCCCCGCCGTGGTTGCGGCTGATGGCCTCCACGGCGGCCCAGCGCACCAGGCGAGAGCCTTGCTTGGTGATCGACCCCCGCCGCACCTTGGTGTCCGACTCGCGGTGGCGGGGCGTGAGCCCGGCCCACGAGCACAGCCGGTCGGGGGATGGGAAGCGGCTCACGTCGCCGATCTCAGCCACGAAGACCGCGGCCAGCACTGGGCCGACGCCGTGGATGGCCTGGATGGCCCGGTAGCCGGGGTCGTCCTTGAGGTGGAGGTGGATGCGCCGGTCGAGGATCTCGATCTCCCGGCGGTAGAGCTCGATCAGGTCCCGCAGCGACTCCAGGCGCAACGAGTAGGCCATCGGCAGTTCGAGGGCGTCGAGCTGGGCGGTGCCTCCGAGACCGAACATGTCGCTTCGCGACGGGAGCACCCCGTTCTTTCCCATCACCGCGTGCACCTGGGCCTTGAGCCCCGAGCGCAGGCGCATGAGCTTGTGCCGATACCTCGTCATCTCCCGCAGCTCGCGGATCTCCGGCGGGGCGATCCAGGACTCGGCCAGCCGCCCCAGGCGCAGCAGGTCGACCAGGTCAGCAGCGTCACGCTCGTCGTTCTTGACCCGCCGGTTGCCCCAGTTGTTGCCCAAGGGGTGAGCCAGATGCACGCGGGCGCCCATCTCCTGGAGCAGGTCGGCGGCCCAGTACCACCCGAACGTTGCTTCCAGGACGACCTCGGGCTCGGGACCAGCGGCGGCGACCGCCTGGGCGAGGGCGAGGGGGTCGTTGTCGATGTGGGTCTTGGAGACCACCTCGCCGTCCGCGTTCTTGCGGACGATCACCGAACGGCGCCGGTGCAGGTCGATGCCAACGTATTCTCGTTCCACGGGAACCTTCTTTCGTCGTGAGGGTGTTGCTTGGGGAAGCTCGAGTGTGCCAACACTCGGTCCCTCACGACGAGAGGGGGTCCCAGTCCTCCTGGCCACCGCCGGCCTCCAATGACATCCGGCGCATCCAGCCTGGCGCCCACACCGGCTGGTCTACGCGGGAGCGGCGACCCGCTCCTTCATCGCATCACCTCCACCCGCACTATCCCGGCCACCCTGTGGAACGCCCTGGTGGTCAGAGACGAGGCGTGTCGCTTCCCCGGCTGCGATCGGCCTTCGTCGTGGTGCCAGGCACACCACGTGGTGGCGGTGGAGCGCGCCGGGCCCACCTGCATCGAGAACCTGGTGTTGGTGTGCCCGCCACCACCACCGGCTGCACCGGCCCGGCTGGCACGCCGTTCTCAAGCCCGACGCCACCTTGGAGGTCACCGACCCCTACGGGCGCATCCGCACCACCGCCCCACCGAGGGCGGGACCAGTCGCCGCGTAAGAGGCCAGCTCTCGATGCCCCAGAAAGCAACCTGACCAGTGACGTCTCGCCGATCCCGCCCTGTGTGCTCCGTGGCCAGTCGTTTCGCTGGCTCCTCGACGAGCGCCTAGTGCGAGCCGAGGTCGGGCGGGGGAGGGAAGGAGACGGCCCGGACCATGGGGCGGATGTCGTCGGGAATCGGGTCGAGTGGCAGGACGGCGTCTCCCCCCTCGGTGGTCACGGCGCCGAAG
>DASZOE010000460.1:0-1909 GCA_035550945.1 Acidimicrobiales bacterium | reverse complement strand
GACCACCACCACCCCCGGCGCCACGACAACAACGACCTCGACGGTGATGCCCGGAGGTTCGGACAAGTCCCCGCCGCCGGACGAGAAGGGCCACTCGGCCCTCGTGCGCACGGGATCGTCCTTCCAGTCACTGGCGGTCTTCGCCGCCCTCACCCTGGTGCTGGGCGCCCTCCTCCTGATCGGGTTGGGCAGCCGGACGGCGCCGGCCGGCGGGGGCACCTGGTCGACGTCCTGGGCATCCGTGCGCCGGGCGGTCGTGCGCCGCCGGCACCGGCGGCCGTGGAACCGCCGACCGTGGCTCTAATCCCCTCCTGACACCCGGCGCACCTCCAGGCCCACCTTGCGGCCGGTGATGTAGGGGTGCTTGTTGTACACGTCTGGGAAGCCAGGGCCGAAGCCGCCGGGCGTGAAGTACCACTGGTCGAACACGTCCTTGCGGAAGGCGTAGAACAAGGTCGTGTAGTACAGCATCGCCACCGGTAGTTCATCGGCGACGATCCGCTGGATCCGGCCGACCAGCGGCTTGCGCTCCTCCATGGTCAGCGTCGTCAGCTGGGCGTCCAGCAACCGGTCGACCTCGGGGTTGGCGTAGCCCGCCGCCTTGTGGAACGAGTTCGGGGCCTGGGAGTGGTAGACGCCTCGCAGGATCTCGGGATCGCCGTTGGGCCCGACGCCCGCCGGCCCGGGGTACAGGGTGATCAGCAGGTCGTAGGCGCCCTGGTTCTTGACGCCGAAGAGGCGCACCAGGTCGATGCGCTGCAGGTCGACGTCCACGCCCACCGCCCTCAGGCTGGTCGCGGTGAGCTCGGCCAGGGCGATGGGGACGGCGTCGGGGATGTACAGCACGAGGCGCAGCGGGCTGCCGTCGGGGTTCGTGCGGTTGCCCCCGCCGCCCGACCGGCGGTACCCGCCCTCGTCGAGAAGGCGCTCGGCCTCGGCCCGGTCGAAGGGATAGGACTGCACGCCGGGTTCGTAGTAGGGGTTCGACGGGGCGAGCCAGCCCTGGTTGCCCACCTGGCCGTTCCCGGTGAGCAGGCGCGTGACCATGTCCTCCCGGTCGATGGCATGGAGGCATGCCCGCCGGAAGCGCAGGTCGGCCAGGGCGCCGCCCTTGGTCAGGTTGAAGAACAAGGGAAACCCGAAGGCCGCCTCCCGGGTGACGATCCCGTACCGGGCGCTGTTGCGGACCGGTGCCAGGATCTGGTCCGTGACCCCCTCCTCGTCGGCGCTGGCGGCGTCCAGCTCGCCGACCTGCAGGGACGCGAGGGGGTTCTCGGCCGGGATCATGTCGATCCGCCGCACGAACGGAGGCCCGAGGAAGTAGCCGTCCCTGGCCTGGTACGACTCCCGGTCCTGGGCCTCGTCCCGAGCGGCCAGGGTATAGGCCCCGGTGCCCATCAGCGTCTCGGCGCCCTCGGCGGACATGGGGTCGGAGATCCTGGACCAGACGTGTTCGGGCACGATCGGCATGGTGCCGAGCACCTGCTGGAGGAAGGTGATGTCGGGCCGTTCCAGCCGGAACTCCACCGACCGCTCGCCCGTCACGGCCACCTCGGCCCCGGCGCGGGGCACGCCGATGAGCAGGGGCGTGAAGGTCTGGGTGGTGTAGTACTCGTAGGTGAAGGCCACGTCGCGCGCCGTCAGCGGCCGGCCGTCGGCCCAGCGCACCTCCCGGAGGTCGACGGCGTAGCGGAGGCCGTCCTCCGACCGCCGGTACGACGACGCCAACCAGGGCAGCTGCTCGCCGGTGGAATCCGGCCACGTGAGGGTGTCGAAGAGCAGGCTCATGCGCCAGTAGCCGGGGGCAGCCGTGTAGCGGAACGGCGAGGGGTACCCGAGCTGGGTCCAGGACTCGATCCGCAGCGAGGGCCGCCCTCCGCCGCCCTCCCGGCCGCCGTTGCCGTTGCAG
>DASZOE010000459.1:0-3245 GCA_035550945.1 Acidimicrobiales bacterium | reverse complement strand
GAGGGCGCCGGGGGCGAAGCGGACCGCGTGCCAGTTGCTGGAGAACTCGCCGGGCGGCAGGAGAGGAGGATCGTCGGGTCCCCAGACTCCGGGAGTGAACGAGTCCGGCAGCACGTCCTCGTAGGAAGGGAACATGAACGGGTGCAGGCCCCGGACGGGGTGGGCCTGGAACGCCCAGATCGCCGTCCCTGCGAAGAAAACGGCCACGACGGCGACCAGCAGGACCGGGAGGCGGCCCCGCCGGAGCTGGGCCACGGCGATGCCCACCACGCCGGCGAGGACCACGAGCAGCACCGGCTGCACCCACTCGAAGACACCAGGGTCGATGGCTCGGGAGTAGCCCGCCTCGCCGACGACGAATCCCCCGGACCGCACCTTCAACAGGGCGACGGCCGCGACCGCGACCGCTGCGGCCAGCGCCGGCCCCACGAGCCCGAGCGCCGTGCCCAGCACCCGGTCCGCCGGGGTGGCGGGCGTCCCCGGGAACAGGTCGGGCTCGGAGACGAACCGGTCTCGCCCGGCGGCCCCCGCCGCCGCGGCCATCGTCCCCATCCAGAGGAACGTCCACGCCGTCGACGCCGTGTAGTAGTCCTGGCCCGCCCAGTCCTCCGTCCCCGGGCGGATCGTGAGGCTGGCGACGCTGGCCGCGAGCCCGAGAACGAAGGCAGGGCTGAGCGTCATGCGCCCGGCCTCGATCTTGGCGAGCGCGACGATGGACTGCCTGCGACCCGCCCGATGATCGGCGAGCGGGCCCGGGGGGATGGTGACCGCGCTCATACGAGCTCTTCGGCGGACTCGGCGGCGCGACCCACGAGGAGCAGGTAGCCGTCCTCGATGGTCGGGTTGACGAGCGTCGCACCGGCGGGCGGCTCGCCCAGCAGACGGTGTCGACCGGTTCCGGTGCGCCACGACAGGCGGGCCGAGGGCTCCCGCTCGTCGGCGAGCCAGACGCGGTTCGCGGCCAGGTTGGCCAGCTCCGGCGGCGTGCCCTGGAAGCGGACCCGTCCCTCGTGGAGCACGACGACGCGGTCGGCGACGGCGGCCACGTCGTCGGTCTGGTGGGTGGAGAGGAGCACGGTGTGCTCGGCCGCCACCCGGGAGACGACCTCCCGGAACCGCAGGCGCTGCTCGGGGTCTAGCCCGGCGGTGGGCTCGTCGAGGAGGAGGAGCTGCGGTTCGCCGAGGAGCGCCTGGCCCAGCGCCACCCGCCGGCGCATGCCGCCGGAGAGCTTGCGGATCTTGGCGTTGACGACCGCCCCGAGGTCGACGAGGTCGACGACCCGGCGGACCTCCCGCCGGCGGAGGTCGCTCCCGCTCAGCTCCTTGAGGACGGCCACGTAGTCGAGGAACGCCAGCACCGTGAAGTTCTGGAAGAAGCCCGGTTCCTGGGGCTGATAGCCGAGGTGCCGGCGGATCTCCCGCCGCTGGGCCCCGTCGCCGGGCTCGAGCCCGAATACGAGCACCCGCCCGTCGTCGGGCCGCAGGACGGTGGCGACGATGCGCAGCAGGGTGGTCTTGCCCGCGCCGTTGGGACCGAGCAGGGCGGTGACGCCGGGACCGGCCTGGAGGTCGACGTCGTCGAGGACGGTGTGCGAGCGGTAGCGCTTCACCAGTCCCTCGGCCGTCACGGTCGGGGCCATGGCGTTCACCTCACGGTCTCGAACTCGGAGCGGCGCAGGGCCACCACCACCAGGGCGGCGGCGGTCACCGCCGCGAAGAGCAGCTGCCCGGACGGCCGGAAGGCGGCGAAGCCCTCCACGAAGGCCTCGGCGCTGGTCCGAGGGGCGCCGCCCAGGCTGATGCCGGCGCCGGCGAGCCAGAGCAGGGCCAGCGCGGCCGCGGCCCGGGCCAGCGGGACGATCGTTCCCAGCGCCAGGGTGGCGGCCGCCAGTCCCAGGGCCGGGAGCACCCAGGCCAGGGCCAGCGGTCCCACGGGCAGGAACAGCGAGAGCACCACGATGGCGGGGATCGCCGGTGCGGTGACGGCCAGCGTCCGCAAGAGGACGATGCGGGTGCCGGGCAGCGACGCGGCGGTGGCGATCTCGTAGGTCGGGTCGACGCGGGGACCGAAGGCGAGGGCCACGCCGGCCAGCGGAACGAGGGGAGCGGCGACGAGGAACGCGGCCAGCCCGGCCCGTTCGGGCCCCGTCGCCGCCGCAAGTACGACGAAGGCCAACGTGAGGACGCAGGCGGCCAGCCACGACCAGTGCAGGGCCAGCGTGGCGCCGACGACCCGGGCGTCGGACTCGTTCACGCCGGCGCGCGGTAGCGCCCGCTCCAACCAGCTGGCCGGCGGCGCGTCCAGGCGGTCGTCGAGGGCGGCCTTGACCCGGGCCCGGGCCCCGCCCTCCGCCCTGGCCGCCACCAGCGACCGGCAGGTCGGACAGCCGGTGACGTGCAGCTCCACCGACGCCATCCCCGCGTCCGAGAGCTGGTCGGACGCGTAGCGCTCGAGCACGGCGGTGTCGACGTGCCAGTTCATGTCAGGGCCTCTCGGAGCTGTTGACGGGCTCGCATCATGCGGGTCTTGACGGTGCCGGCGGGGACGCCGAGCGCCCGAGCCGCCTCCCGGCTGGTGAGGCCGTCGATGAGCGTGGCCTGGACGACGGCCCGCAGCTCGGGTGACAGCTTGTCGATGGCCGGACCGAAGTCGCCGTGCTCGGTGGCGAGCAGGACGGTGTCCTCGGCCGAGACCAGCCGGTCAGACCGGGTCATGAGGTGCCAGGCCGGCGTCTTGCGGCGGCGCATGCGGTTGAGCAGCTGACGGACGCCGATGCCCCACACCCACGCCCCGACGTCGCCCTGACCCCGGTAGGCGCCGGGCTTGCGCCAGATGGTCAGGAACGTGTCCTGGATGGCCTCTTCGACCGTCGCCGGGTCGGCGCACCGGCGGGACAGGCGCAGGTGCACCCAGTCGAAGTGCCGGGCGTACAGGTCGTCGAAGGCCCGGCGATCACCGTCGGCGATGGCCGCCAGCAACTCGCTGTCGGTGGGGTCGGCCCTTCCGGCGCTCACACCTCCACTGTGTCAGCGGAGGTGGCGAGCGGTTCGGCTCCGGGGCCCGAAGCCTTGGCGGTGGGTAGACTCGACGGGGAGTCGGGCCCGCCCAGGGGTCGGCTCGCCACGACCGGCGGAGGAGAAAACCGCAGGTCTAGACCCATCCCTGCGCTCGTAGCTCAACGGATAGAGCATCTGACTACGGATCAGAAGGTTGGGGGTTCGAATCCCTCCGAGCGCGCAGCATA
>DASZOE010000458.1:0-6905 GCA_035550945.1 Acidimicrobiales bacterium | reverse complement strand
CCACGTTCGCGGTCGGCACCCCGGCGGAGAGATGGGCGGCGACGGCGCCCGTGCCCGTGCAGAGGTCGACGGCCCGGCCCTCGGCAGGAAGGAGAGCGGCGGCCCGCCGAGCCAGCTCCTCGCTGTGGACCCGGGGGACGTAGACCCCGGGATCGACGCGGAGGCTGCGCCCGCAGAACTGCAGGCTGCCGGTGACCCAGGCCAGGGGCTCACCCTGCTCCCGCCGCCGGACCCAGACCTCGAGGGTGGCCTCATCGGGCGCCGCGCCGCGGAGGGCGGCGGCCTCTTCTTCGGCGGCGACGCATCCGGCCGCCAGCAGCCGGTCGACGACGGCCATCACGACGCTCGGAGAAGCGCCTCGTGGCTCGCCAAGACGCGCCGACCGGCACGTGCTCCTCGTCGTCTCTGTCTTCGTCCGTCTTCCCTCCTCCAGCGCCAGGCGAAGCGTAGGTGCTAGCCGCCGGCAGGGCAGGAGAGCTCGAGCCGATGGACCGTCAGGCCCTCCTCTCGCACCGCTTCCCACGCCGCCTCGAGGTTGGCGGGTGGCGGGAGGGGTAGGTCGCCAGGGGAACGCTCAGGAGGTACGCATGCCCGCGACCAAGTCCGCCCGCAAGGCCACCAAGAAGGCCAAGGAGTCGACCCGGAAGGCGGCCGAGACGGCGAAGGAGTCGGCAGCCACGGCCGCGGCGTCGGTGGGCGACGCGGCCAGCTCGGCCAAGGAGGGCACGGTCAAGGCCGCCGGCAAGGTCAAGGGCTCGACCACGAAGGCGGTGGGGGGCGTGCGCGCCACCCGCAAGGCGAAGGCGGGGATGGTGGAGGACGCCCGCCGGATCGCCGAGGACGCCGGCGCCGAGAGCGCCGCCTCGGACGCCATCGCCGAGGCCGAGGCCCTGCACTACCAGGTCGAGGTCAACAAGCGGGGGCTGAGCGTCACCGCCCTCACCAAGACGCTCAACGAGCGCTGGGCCAACGGCTGGCGCCTGGCCCACGTCCTGGAGCAGAGGGGCAACACCGTCCTCGTGTTCGAGCGGCGGGGGTAGCGGGGGCGTCGAGCTCGCGCCTGATCCGCACGACGGGGACGTCGGGGTCGGCGGTGATCTGGGGCTCGGGGGCCGTGGTGTTCACTCCGGTTCTCCTTTCTCGAGGTCCTCGGGCATCGACCGGAGGAGGTCGTCGAGGCGGCGGTAACGACAGGCAGGGCTCGTTGTCAACCACTTGGTTGACGACGGTCAGTCGGGTGGGCGCAGCTGGGGCTTCACGTCCACGATCGGCGTGCCATCCACCGCCTCGAGGGCGGAGACCAGCACGCGCTGGCCCTCGACGGCCCGGATCTCGACCGGGTGGAGCCCGATGGGGTTCGGACGGTCTGCCGACCGGGTGCTGAACACACCCGTCTCGGGGTTGGCCGGGTCGTCGCGCGGATGCACCCGGAGGACGTCCCGCCGGGCCCGATCGAGCCAGGTGAGGACGACGACCCGATCTCCGGGTCGCAGGTCCCGGAGACCGTCGAGGACGTCGGGCTCGAACACGAGCCAGGCCTCGGGCGCCCCCTCGTCGCCCTGCTTCGGCGCCGAGCCGACGTCGGTCAGGGGGGACTCGACCCTGCCGACGGGGACGACCTCGAAGGCGGGCGTCCTAGCGCCCCCGCACCCGGCGCAGCACCTGCTCGATGTCGCGCAGGTGGTGCGACCCCTGGTGCACCGCTTCCCGGGCGGCGGCGAGGATGTCGCGCTCCCCCCAGTCGAAGCGCCCCCTGCGCGTCCAGTCATCGGCGCCGACCGCGTCGAGGGCCGAGGCCATGTCGGCGCAGGCCGTCTCCATGTCCGACACCACCCGGCCGACGGGCGACTCGTTCCAGCGCTCCTCTTCGACGCGCGCCTCGGGACCGAAGAACGGGAGCGTCGGGTTGTCCTCGACCAGCATCCGCCGCACGGCCGGCGCGTAGCGGTCGATCATGTCGGCCGCGTACGCCGCGTGCTCGAGGGCCGACCACTCGTCGGGACCCGGACGGCGGCGCGCCAGGGCGTCGGCGTCCTCGTCCTGCCCGAACGTGGTGAGGGAGGCCCGGTAACGGCGGGGGAACGACCGGATGGCGGCGATGGCGTCGAGGGGCTTGATCGAGCCGTAGTCGAGCCCGCACACCGGGCACACCTCGGCGGCCATCAAGTCTCCGGGGTCGCCCGGGCCCGGTCGCGCACGGCCCGCAGGCCCCGCCCGATGTCGAGCAGATGGTGGCTGCCCTCGTGCACGGCCCGGCGGGCGTGGGCGGCGAGGCTGCGCTCCTCACCCCGGCGCACTCCGGTCCGCTCCCAGGCGTCGTCGGGCACGGCCTCGAGGGTCGCGGCGAGGGCCTCGGCGCGCGCCGCCAGCTCGTCGGCGACCGCGGTCGGGTCCTGCTCGTTGTAGCGGTACTCGACGACGGCCTCGTCGCGGTCGATGCCCTCGAGGACGGGCCGGTCCTCGGCCAGGACCTGGCGGACCCAGCCCTCGTACCACCCGAGGACGTCGCGTACGTGGGCCGCGTACTCGAGCGCCGACCAGGTGTCGGGCTCCGGGCGGGCCCGCAGGACGGAGTCGTCCTCACCGGGCAGGAGTCGGGTGAGGGGGGCCCGGTAGCGGCGGGGGAGACCCCGGATGGCGGTGACGGCCTCGGCCACGGGCATCGACTCGTAGTCGAGCCCGCACTCGGGGCAGCTCACCCGACGGGGGCCGGCGGGATGCTCACTCCGCCTTGGCCACCTTGTTGACGAGATGGGCGGGCAGGAGGTCGTAGTGGTCGTGGCGGGCCGAGAACCGCCCACGTCCACCGGTGATGGAGCGGAGGTCGATGGCGTAGCGGAGGATCTCCGACGTCGGGACGAGGGCGGTGATCATCTGCTCGCCGTTCCCGACCGCCTCGGTGCCCTGCACCCGGCCCCGCCGGGAGTTGAGGTCGCCCATGATGTCGCCCTGGTAGGCGGAGGGGACGGTGACCTCGAGCGTGGAGATGGGCTCGAGCATCACCGGGCCGGCGTTGGCCATGGCCTCCTTGAACCCGAGCGAGCCGGCCATCTTGAAGCTCATCTCCGAGGAGTCGACGGGATGGTACTTGCCGTCGAAGACGGTGACCCGCACGTCGACGACCGGGTAGCCGTGTACGCCGCCGGTGGACATCGTCTCGACGACGCCCTTCTCGACGGCCGGGATGAACTGGCGGGGGATGGCGCCGCCCACGATCTTGTCGACGAACTCGAAGCCGCCCCCCCGGGGCAGGGGCTCCACCTTGAGGAAGGCCACGCCGAACTGCCCGTGGCCGCCCGTCTGCTTCTTGTGCTTGCCCTCGGCCTCGGCGGCACGGGTGATGGTCTCGCGGTAGGGCACCCGGACGTCCTCGACCTCGACCTCCACCCCGAACTTGCGGGAGAGGCGCTCGGTGACCATTGCCAGGTGGGTGTCGCCCATGCCCGAGAGCAGGGTCTGGTGGATCTCGTCGTCGCGGCGGACGTGGAGGGCGGGGTCCTCCTCCTGCAGGCGGTGGAGCCCGGTCATGAGCTTGTCCTCGTCGCCCTTGGACTTGGGCAGCACGGCGATGGAGAGCACCGGCTGGGGAAGCTCGAGGGGAGGGACGACGACCGGCGTGCCCTTGGGGGCGAGGGTGTCGCCCGTGGTGAGGTCGGCCAGCTTGGCGACCGCGCCGATGTCGCCGGCGGGCAGGTCGGGCACGCTCTCCTGCTCCTTGCCCCGCATGGTGAACAGGCCGTGGAGGCGCTCGTCGGCGTGGGTGCGGGGGTTGGTGAGGTGCATGTCGGGCCGGATGGTGCCGGACAGGACCTTGAGGAACGACACCTTGCCCACGAAGGGGTCGGCGAGGGTTCGGAAGACGAAGGCCAGCGGCTGGCCGGAGGGATCGCAGGGCACCTCGGTGGTGGAGCCGGCGGCGTTGACGGTGGCCGCCGGGCGGTCGAGGGGCGAGGGGCCGATCTCGCACAGGAGCTGGGCCAGCCGGTCGATGCCGACCAGGTTGGCGGCCGACCCGCAGGCCACGGGAAAGACGGTGCCCTCCACGACGCCCCTGGCCAGCGTCTCCTGGAGCTCCTTGGGGGCGAGCGTCTCCCCCTCGAGGTAGCGCTCCATGAGGTCGTCGTCGGCCACGACGATGCCCTCGACGAGGGTGTCGCGGGCGACCGCCGCCAAGTCGGCCATCTCGCCGGGGACCTCGGTGCGCACCCCCGCCTTGTCGCCCTGGTAGACGAAGGCGGCGTCGGTTAGGAGGTCGGTGACGCCCTTGAACCCGGCCTCGGCGCCCACCGGTAGCTGGAGGGGGGCGATGCCGGCGCCGAAGAGCTCGCGGAGCTGCTCGACGGTGCGGTCGAAGCTGGCCCGCTCCCGGTCGAGCTTGCTCACGAAGAACATCCGGGGGACGTTCCGCTCGGCGGCGATCCGCCAGGCCACCTCGGTCTGGACCTCGGGCCCTTCGACGCCGCTCACGACGAACACGGCGAGGTCGGCCACCCGGAGGGCGGCGTGGACGTCGGTGACGAAGTCGGCGTAGCCGGGGGCGTCGAGGAGGTTGATCTTGTGGCCCTCGCGCTCGAAGGGGGCCAGGGCGAGGGACAGGGAGATGCCCCGCCGGACCTCCTCGGGGTCGAAGTCGGTGGTGGTGTTCCCGTCCTCGACCCGGCCCTGACGGGAGATGGCACCGGCGCAGAACAGGAGGGCCTCGGCCAGAGTCGTCTTGCCCGCCCCCCCGTGGCCGACGAGGGCGACGTTGCGGATCCGGGCTGGCGGAAAGCTCTTCACGGGCGCCTCGCTCGTGGCAGATTTGGTGGGTCCCCGGAGCCTACCGGCCCCTGCTGGTAGCTTGGGGGGCGAGCGGTTTCCCCGACCAGGAGCGTCGATGTTCGACATACGGTGCCGGGAAGGCGTCGAGCGGAGCCTTCGACCGGTGGGATCCCGACTGAAGGGCCTCGGGATCAGTGCCAACCAGCTGACGGTGATCGGCCTTCTCCTGTCGGGCGTCTCCGCCCTGTTCATCGGCAACGGCCTGCTCTTCGTCGGCTGGGTCTTCCTCGCCCTATCGGCGATCCCCGACCTCCTCGACGGGGCCGTGGCCAAGGCCTCGGGCACGGCCTCGCCCCGAGGGGCCTTCTTCGACTCCGTCGCCGACCGGGTGAGCGACACCCTCGTGCTCGGGGGCGTGGCCTGGTACCTGGCCTCCGCCCACTCCCCGCACGCCGCCGTCCTCCCGCTGGCCGTGGTGGGCGCCTCCAACCTGGTGTCCTACGAACGGGCCCGGGCCGAGTCGCTGGGGTTCACGGCGCGCGGCGGGCTGATGGAGCGGGCCGAGCGCATGATCGCCGTCGGGATCGGGCTCCTCTTCAGCGCCATCATGATCCCCATCCTCTGGCTCATGCTGGGCCTCACGCTGTTCACCGCCGTCCACCGCTTCGTGATGGTCTGGCGGCAGGGCACACCCCGGCGTGATCCCGAGGAGACCCTGCTGGCCCGCTGGCGGGCGCGCCTTCCGGAGACGGGCTTCCGGCCCGGCGGCGACACGTCGCCCCGGCGGCGGGCTTCCCGGGGCCGCACCCTCCGGGCCGGTGAGTCCCGGGCCCGCCTGGCCGGCAGCCGCTCCCGCACCCGGCCCTAGGGCCCTCCCCTCTCCGGGTTTGGCCGAGTACCGCCTGTACCGGTTGGCGGGGCGCGTCGCCGCGGCCGTTCCCGACCGCGCCGCCCTCCCGCTCGGACGCGCCCTGGGTGTTGCGGCGTGGGCCGTCCTGCCCGGGCGCCGGGCTCTCGTCGCCCGCCACCAGGGGCGGGCGCTGGGGGCGACCGGCGACCGACCGCAGGCGCCGGCCACCCTCCGCCGGGCGACGCGGGCCGCCTTCGCCTCCTACGGTCGGTACTGGATGGAGTCCTTGCGGCTCCCCGCCACTCCTGCCTCCGCCGTGGACGCCCGGTTCTCCATCGACGGCCGGGAGCACCTCGATGCCGCCCGCGCCGCGGGGCGGGGCGCCGTCCTCGCGCTGCCCCACGTCGGCGGCTGGGACGTCGGCGGGTCGTGGCTGGCGCGCCGGGGCTACCCGGTGACGGTCGTGGCCGAGCCCCTCGAGCCGCCCGAGATGTACGAGTGGTTCGCCGGCCTGCGCCGCCAGTGGGGCATGGACGTGGTCCCCCTCGGCGCCGGGGCGGGAACGGGCGTGCTCCGGGCCCTGCGGGCCAACTCCATGGTGTGCCTCCTCTGCGACCGCGACATCGGCGGCGGGGGCGTCGAGGTCGAGTTCTTCGGCGAGCGCACCCTCCTGCCCGGCGGACCGGCCACCCTCGCCCTCCGCGCCGGATCGGTCGTCCTGCCCACGGCCGTGTACTTCGACGGCGACGGGCACCGGGCCGTCGTGCGCCCGCCGCTCTCGACGGAGCGGGCCGGCAGCCTCCGGGAGGACGTGACCCGCCTCACGCAGGAGCTGGCCCACGCCCTCGAGGGCCTCATCGCCCGGGCCCCCGACCAGTGGCACCTCTTCCAGCCCAACTGGCCCAGCGACCGGCGAGAGGCGCGGTGACCTGCGGTTTTAGCCCTCGGCCGATGCTGGAGTCCGCGAACGGTCCGCGAGAGCTCCAAGCGCCGCGTCGATGGCCCGCCGGGTGAGGTCCTCGGAGTCCGGCCAGAGGTGCCCGTAGGTGTCGAGCGTCTCCCGGGCACTGGCATGGCCGAGCGCCTTCTGGACGACCTTTACCGAGCACCCGCCGGCAATGAGGGCACTGGCGAAGTGGTGACGCAGGTCGTGGAAGCGGTGGGGGAGGCCGGCCCGCGCCTGACTCTGGCGCCACATCGCCCCGAAGCGGTTGCGCCGCACTGGGCGCCCGTCCTCGTAGGTCACGACGAGGCCGTCGGGGCCCGGCGGGAAAGCGGCTAGGTGGGCCGCCAG
>DASZOE010000457.1:0-2903 GCA_035550945.1 Acidimicrobiales bacterium | reverse complement strand
CCCCCGGGCCCCCGGAGGCTGCCGGCAGCGAGCCCGAGGGTGTCCCCGGCCCGGGCACCGCCGAGAGCGGTGGCGGGCCGCCAGGTGGCGGCGACACGGATGCCGCCCGAGGCGATGAGCAAACGGGCGGGGACCGGCCCTGGCGGCGCCGGCGACGTCCGAGCTGACCGTGCTCGCCCCCGCCTCGCTGCTCCCGGGCCTGGCTCCGGGCTGCTGAGGGCGTGTACCGGATCGGCTTCGACGGCACCCCGCTCCTCGGGCCCAAGACCGGGGTGGGCTGGTACACCCACGAGCTCATCGACGCCGTGGCCCGCCAGTCCCCCGAGGACGACGTCCTCGTCTTCCCCATCTCGTGGCGGACGGCGCGCATGCTCCACCTCGACCCGCCTCACCGGCCGAACGTGCGCGTGGCCCGCCGACTGGCGCCGGCCCGGCCGCTGTGGGCCATGTGGGACCGCGTCCCCTTCCCGCCAGTCGAGTGGCTGGTGGAGTGCGACGTCTTCCACGCCACCAACTTCATCTCGCCACCGTCGCTCAAGGTGCCCACCGTCGTCACCGTCCACGACATCGGCTTCATCCGCCACCCGGAGTCCGTCCCCGACGCGGTTCGCCGGATGGCCCGCCTGCTGCCCACCGTCCTGCGCCGAGCGTCGATCGTCGTCACCGTCTCCGAGTTCACGAGGGACGAGCTCCTGTGGTGGCTGCCCGACGTGGCCGACCGCGTGTGCGTCATCCCGAACGGCAGCCACCGCCGCTCCGTCGCCTCCTCCGACCCCCGGATCCCGCCGGGCCCGCCGTACGCCCTCATGGTGGGCACCCTGGAGCCCAGGAAGAACGTGACCCTGGCCCTCGACGCTCTACGCATCCTGCGCCGCCAGGGCCGCGAGCTGCGGCTGGTGCTGGCCGGGAGCCCGAGCCCGCTCCTCGACCTCCCCGCCGAGCTGCGCCGGCGCGGTCTCGGGCCCACCGAGGTGGTGCGTACCGGATACATCGACGACGCTCGCCTGGCCGGCCTGATGGGGGGCGCCCGCCTCCTGGTCTTCCCCTCGCTCTACGAGGGCTTCGGGATGCCGGTGCTCGAGGCCATGGAGTCGGGGCTGCCCGTGGTCGCGGCCCGGGCCGGCGCCACGCCCGAGATCGCGGGGGACGCGGCGATTCTCGTGGAGCCGGACGACCCCGAGGCCTTCGCCCACTCCATGTGGAACGTGGCCACCGACGAGGGCCTCCGAGAGCGGCTGATCGCCACCGGCCGGCTCCGGGCCGCGGAGTTCTCCTGGGACAAGGCGGCGGCGGCGTGCCTCCGCCTCTACCATGGCCTGGCCGGCTGACTCCCGCGCCCCGATCATCCGCCGCTGATGGCGCGAGCCGTTAGCCTGACGGCCGTGCGCGCTCGAACCCCGCTCCTGCTGGTCGTCGCCGTCGCTCTCCTCCCGCTGGTGAGCCCAGCCGGCGCCCAGACCCAGGGGCCGCCCCGCCCCGGGCCGGGGGACGAGGCCACCGCCGCCGCCGCTGGTCGTGAAGCCCGCAGCTCGCCGTCGGCGGCAACGGCGGCCGCCTCGCCCGGACCGCAGCAGTTCACGACCGCCCGAGTGTTCGCCACCCAGTACAACCCGAACACCCCGGGGGCGGTGGAGGTCGCCGTCCCCGACAAGTGCGTGAAGTTCGCGGCGCTGGGCAACACCTCGGCCCTGTCGTCGCACAGCTGCCCGGCGGGCTACCGGCTGGGGCTCGACTACCGCGTCGTCGTCACCCGCGACAACGGGCAGAGCGTGGTGTTCCCGGTCCGGGAGGTGGGACCGTGGAATCTCGACGACAACTACTGGAACTTCGGAACTGGCTCGTCCCGGCCCCGGCGCATGTTCGCCGACCTCCCGCCGGGCCTGCCCGAGGCCCAGGCCGCGTTCCAGAACGGCTACAACACCGTCCCCAACTGCCTCAACCTGAGGAGGGAGCCGACTGGGCGCCCCGGACCCGCCGACCAGTTCGGCAGGTGCGTGCTGAACCCCGCGGGCATCGACCTGTCGGTGGCCGCGGCGTCGCAGCTGGGGCTGGGGAACCTCCAGAACGACTGGGTCACCGTCACCTACCTGTGGGAGCCCGTGCGCAACAACGTCGCCTCGCTGAAGAGCGGGAAGGCCGTCGACGTGGCCGGGGGCTCTCTGGCGGACGGCGCACCGATCATCCAGTGGACGCCCCACGGCGGGGCCAACCAGCAGTGGCGCTTCGAGGCCGTCGGCCCCGGCACCTGGCGGATCGTGTCGGTGAGGAGCGGCAGGGTGCTCGACGTGGCCGGAGGCTCGACGGCCGACGGGGCAGAGATCGTGCAGTGGGGCTGGCACGGCGGAGCCAACCAGCAGTGGCGCTTCGAAGCCGTCGGTGAGGCCTTCCGCATCGTCTCCGTCAAGAGCGGGAAGGTGCTCGACGTCTACGGCGGATCGGTCGCCGACGGAGCCCGGTTGATCCAGTGGACGTATCACGGCGGAGCCAACCAGCAGTGGCCGCTCTCCGTGGTCGGCAATGGCTGAGGCCGCCCGGGCCCGGCCTTCCGCCGCCGGCCGCCCCTGAGCACCCGCCCGCTCCGCGTCGTGGTGGTGGCCGAGCAGCTGCGGCGGGCCGCCCCGGGGGGCATCGGGACGTACGTCCGGGGGCTGGTGCAGGGGCTGGCCGCCCTTGGAACCGCCGGGCCCGAGCTGCGCCTGTGGGCCAGCCGCCCCCCGGCGCGGGGTCGAGACCCGGTGGCCGCCCTCGGCCCGGTCATCACCTCGCCGCTCCCCGGTCCCGTCCTCGTCCGGGCCTGGGACCGGGGGCTGGCCGCCTATCGGGAGGAGGCCGACGTCCTCCACGCCACGTCACTCGCCGTGCCCCCCCGCCGGGGCGCGCCGTTGACGGTGATGGTGCACGAC
>DASZOE010000456.1:0-12992 GCA_035550945.1 Acidimicrobiales bacterium | reverse complement strand
GTGCACTGGTCGGCGTTGGGCGTCGCGGCTGCGGCTGACCACGCCAGCGCCCTCGAGCACCTTGACATGCTTCGACACCGCCTGGAGCGTCATGTCGTAGGGCTCGGCCAGCTCGCTGACAGTCACGTCGGCGCCGGCAAGCCGGGCCACGATGTCGCGTCGGGTCGGGTCGGCCAGCGCCGAGAAGACCTGCGACAGCTGGTCGGCCGACACGGCTCCCTCTCTTTGCTAAACCAGATGGTTGAGTGAACCTACGACGGTCCCGGACGCTTGTCAACCGGATGGTTGAGTAGGGATCTGGACGCCGTCGTGCGACGTGCGTCGACCAACCCTGCGGGCCGCGAGAGGAGGCACGAGCCTCCCGGCGCTCGGAGCCATGGCACTCGCGATGGAGGACCTGATGAGATCGGCGTTCCCCGGCTCCCACTCGGAAGTCCCTGCTTCGTCGCAACGAGCACTGTCGCGCTAATGCCCCGATCGCGTCGTCGATGCCGAACGGAGTCCGCACGGCGCCAACCCATGACGAGAACCGCTACCTCCGATGTCAACGGACATCTGTGCGCGGACACCCGATCCGCCTCGTGACCGTTCCGTTGTGAGGGATACGACCACCGCAACGATCCCGTGGCGTGGTTGTGAGCGCCTGTCTCGCTGATCGCCGCCGCCCACAACGACTGCGGCTGTTCGGGGCGGTGAGTTCATGACGGCGTTCATGGTCCACCCGGTGAGCTGGTCTACCGACCGTGGAATCGACATCAGACCACCCCCGGCGACAGCGTACCGTGCGCCACTACGCACACGCGTCAACGGGCTGTCGCGGATGCGTGCAGCGCTGTCCGGTGCTGCTCGGAGCCGACGAGTCGGAGGGCATCTGACATCTCTTGACGGACCCAGGTTGGTGCGCAAAGGTCGATGCGGGACCCGCATGGGAGATGCAGATGGGAGAGCCTGTTCGCAAGCTCGGCGATGACCAGTTGCAGGAGGCGCAAGGCACGCCTGGCTTGCGGCGCCGGGTGGCCTTCGAAGCTGACGGGCATTGGTTCGGTCACGTCGAGGCCTCGCCGCAGACGATGTCCGGTTGGCATCACCACGGCGACAACGTCACCCTCGGTTACGTCCTCAAAGGCAAGGTGACCCTGGAGTTCGGCCCGGGCGGTCGCGAGCAGGTGGAGGTCACTGAGGGCGAGTACTTCGAAGTGCCGAAGCACCTCGTTCACCGCGAAGGGAACATGTCGACCGAGGCCGGCGAGATCATCTTGGGCCGCGTCGGCGAAGGGCCGGTCGTGTTCTCCGTTGACGGTCCCGATCCCGATTGAGCGGCCGCACACAGACGACGAACAGCTGGGTCGCCATTCGGTTCGTCGCCTGGGCGTGCATACAGGCCGGCGGTGCGACGGGACCTGTCGTTAGCCATCCGTTCGGAAGCACCTTCGGGAGCACCCGCAGCCGTGGTTCTGGGCGGCTCCGGGAAGCCCACAAGCAGATGCTGGCCGCCCCTGGTCATGCTCATCTCTCACCATGATCGCGCTGTCGCTGACCCTTGCCTGAGTAGACGGTCAGTCCGTTGAGCACGAGACCGACGGCGATCAGGAAGGTGTCGTACTTCACCTGCCCCGCATCCGCCTTGACCACGCGGCGGAACCCTCGGACCTCAACGGAACGACTCTTGAGTATCTCCCCGGAGGTCCGCAGAATCGGCTATCGACGTGTGAAGGTCAGGTGGGTGACACCGCTCGGTGACGCGACCGCCTCGATGTCGTAGCGTTCCTCGACGCCCTCGGCACCGTCCCAGAAGCGGACGCCGCGGCCAAGGAGGATCGGCACCTGCACGACGTGGAGCGTGTCGATGAGGTCGGCGGCGAGAAAGTCGCGGATGACCGTGGGGCCACCGCCGATGCGCACGTCGAGGTCGCCGGCTGCCTTCCGGGCGAGGTCGAGCGCCTCCTGCGGGCTGGCGTCGACAAAGTGGAACGTGGTGCCGCCCTCCATCTCGATCGACGGGCGCGGGTGATGCGTGAGCACGAACACCGGGGCGTGGAACGGCGGGTTCGGCCCCCACCAGCCCCGCCACTCGTCGTCGCTGCCGACGTCGGTCCACGGGCCGGTCTGCGGGCCGAACTTGCCTCGGCCCATGATCTCGGCTCCGAAGCCGAGCTGGATCCGTTCGGCGAACGAGTGGTCGACACCAGCGGTGCCCCCGGTGTCGCCGACCATCGAGCGCAGAAGCGTGTGGTGAACATCCACTCGTGCAGGCGTTCCCCGGCGTGACCGAACGGGGCGTCGAACGTGATGCCGTCGCCGGTTCCGAACCCGTCGAGGGAGATCGAGAAGTTGTGGACACGGACCTGGGACATGGTTGCCTCCGAGCGATCGGTGGTCGTGGCCTCAGAGGCTGCGGGCTACCGCCGTTGAGGATCTCGGCTGCGTCGTTCGAGTGACGTCGCATCGCGCCTCGTCGCGCCTACACCCGCTCGTAGGTGAGGTGCACGGCGTTCCGGGACGTCCGAACGTCGACTTGCCGGTACATCTGGCGGGTGCCTGGCTTGAACATTGGCGTGCCGCCGCCGAGCACCATGGGGGCGAGGTGGAGGCGCAGCTCGTCGACGAGGCCCAGGTCGAGCGCCTGGCCGATGACGTCGCCGCCGCCCATGATCACGACGGAACCATGGTCTGCGGCAGCCCGAGCCTGGTCGATCGCGGCAGCCAGATCACTCACGAAGGTGACCCGCATCCCGAGCTCGCGTTGCAGCCGGACGTCACCCGGTGTCGAGTGGGTGACGACGAAGAACGGCGGCGTGCCCGTCTGATCGGCGCCGTACCCCATGTCCTCGCTCCACCCGTCGGGGTGGTTCACGACATCGAACAACCGTCGTCCCATGATCACGGCACCGCTCTCCGATGTCGATTGCTTCAGGACCTCCGTGTCGACCGGGTCCTGCTGCATGGCCCAGGTGTGGAGCTCGGGTGCGTCCCCGAGCCCATGTCGTTCGTCGGCGCCTTGTCCCGTCAGGAACCCGTCGAGCGACATGGTGATATCGGCGATCACCTTCGTCATCGCGGCAAGCTCCCTTCGGCAGCGATCAACGATGTAGCTGGTCGTCTGGCGCCGGACTCATCGGCGGTCCGGCTGGCTCTTCGCGACCTCATCCGGTCGGGCCGAGCGGCGGGTGCTCGAGGACGCGGGGTCGGTACTCCACCAGCTGGATGCGGCCGTCGAAGGTGCGACTGTCGGTCATCTCGAGGGCGACGTCCGGATAGCCGTCGTAGATGCGTTCGGCTCCCGTGGCGCCGGTGATCACCGGGAACATCACCACGCGGAAGCGGTCGACGAGTCCGGCGCCAAGCAGTGACCGGCACAGGCTGATGCTGCCGATCGTGCTGATCAGCCCCGAGCCGTCCCGTTTCATCGCCCGGACCGCTGCCACCGGGTCGTCGCGCACGAGGGTCGTGTTCGCCCACATCAGCGGCTCGTCGAGGGTGGCGGAGAACACTACCTTGGTCGCTCGTGTGAGTCCGTCGACCGCGGCCTCCTCATCGGCCGTGAACTCCTCTGTTCCCGCCTGTGTCTCACCGGCCGCGAATCCCGACATCAACCGGTAGGTGTTTGCCCCCATCACGTACGTGGCGTCGGGTTGCTCGTCGAGCCAGGCGAGGTACTCGGGTCCCTCGAGGCCCCACCACCCGGGCCAGCCCTCCGCCGCCGCGTAGCCGTCGAGGGAGGTGATGAAGTCGACCATCAGCTCTCGCACTGTCGTGCTCCTCGTGTCTCGTGCGTTCGTCGGGCCGTGGCTCAGTGGTGGTGGCCGTGGCGGCCGAGGGTGTCCACGGGGGTGGCGCCGGGACGGGTCCACTGCGGTACGGGCCGGCTGGTCGGGCCCCACGTGGCGACGCCGTCGGCGTCCGATCGCCAGTACCAGCAGATCGGCGAACCATGCCCACCAACCGGCGCACCAGCCTCGGGGGCCTCGGGCCAGCCCTCGGGGTTGTCCTCCCACCCCTCACGGCGGCCGTAGAGGGTCATGTCGAGCAGGCCGAGGGACGGGTTGGCCGGCTCGTTGCCGCGGCCAGTCGTGGAGTAGGTGAGGAACACGCGGTCGCCGTCGCGCAGGAAGCAGGCGATCTGTCCCATGACTCTGCCGACGGGCGGCTCCACGCCCCGCACCGAGTACCACGGCTGGGTGTACCGCATTCTCGACGTAGGGGGCCACTTCGGCCCACGGGCCCGAGGTCAGGACGGCGAACGGGACGCCGCGGGCGTTGAGGTAGACGGCGTCCTTCACGTGCCAGGCCGTGGTGGTGCAGCCCTCGCACTGTCCCTGGTGCCGTCGTTCAGTTCGTCGGGACCGCGGCGCAGATCTCATCGGTCGCATGACCGGAACGCCGTCAATCTAGAGCCGGGTTGGGATCGTTGGTAGGTCCAAGTTCGACGTTCTCAGCAGACCAAGTGGGGACGAGTGGATGTCTTCCTCAGGTCGGGCGACGACCGGAGCCTCGTCACGCAGATCCACGACCAGCTGCGGGACGCGATCGCTGATGGCGGGTTGCCGATCGGGACCCGGCTGACCCCGTCGCGTGTGCTGGCCGCCGAGTGGACCTACGCGGCACGCCACCAGACGGTCATGCGTGAACTGCGGCGGCTCGCACCACCGGACGCTCGGGTACTTCCCACCCAGACCGGCCTGCACGTCACGCTGCTGACCCCAGGGGCGCCAGACGACGACGTCCTGGTGGAGCGCGCCGCCGCCCAGGACTTGATCTTCTCCTCGCTGCGCCAGACCTACCAGGTCAGCCAGGGACTCCCCCAGATCATCGTCGGCTTCGGAGCCATCGACACCACGGACGTCCCCACCGCGATCGAGCGGCTCGTTGCGTGCCTGCGATGACCTCATCCAACCCCGCCGCCTGGTCGACAGACTCGCTGCCTCGGGTGGCAGTCGCGCCGGGCAAGGCCAGCGCATCGGCGAGGAGCTGGCGGCAAGGGCCCTCGGAGAGGTCATGGCGCTCGTGGTAGATGGATCGTCGCGCGCAACGTGGAGTCTTCTATTGCCGTCCTGCCGACCGAAGCCGTGGCTACGCGCGCATCGCCCATGACGCCGACCCGCACATCGTGGACAGGACGGTCAACGCCGATGGTTGCCTTGACCGCCGGTCACTCCCGTTGACCCACTCGGCAAACCGGCGATGGTTTGGCGGGGCAGGATCTCGACGTATCCGTCCGTCCCGTGCACGCGGATCAACTGTCCGTCCTGGATCAGCTGGGTGGCCTGCTCGACGCCCACCACGGCTGGCAGGCCGTACTCCCGTGCGATCACCGCGCCATGGGTCATCAGGCCTCCCACCTCCGTCACCAGGCCCTCGATCGCGACGAACGCGGGGGTCCAGCTGGGGTCGGTGTAGGCGGTGACCAGGAGTCGCCCGGTTCGAGGTCGGCGTCGGCCATGTCGAGGATGACGCGAGCCCGCCCCTCGATGGTCCCGGCGGAGACGGGCAGGCCGACCAGCGCGCCGGCCGGCACGTCGTCGCGTCGGTACGCCCCGGCGAGGGCCTCGCCGTCCGAGGTGAGCACCCGGGGCGGCGTGAGCGTCTGGTACGACCTGAACGCGTCCTTGCGCTGGTCGACGGGCTGGTCATCAATCTGGTGTGTGCGGACGACGTCGTGGAGCTCCTGGAGCGTGAGGTAGAAGATGTCCTCCTTGTTACGGAGCACATAGGCCTGCACGAGCCGCTCGGCTTCTTCCAACAGTGCCTGCTTGTAGAGGAAGTAGCGGCTGACCATGTGGTACTTCGGGCATTCCCGGTAGCCGATGTAGGTGCGGACCCGGTCGATCACTCGCTCGGTCTCGTCGGCCTTGCCGTCACCGTCCGGCAGGGCGCGCAGGCGCTCCAGCAGCTCCTGCTCCTTCTTCCGGGCCTGCTGCCGGCACCTGCTCGAAGCGCCGTTGGCCGGCGCCGAGTTCGAAGTTGTTGATGTTGCTGAGGATCATGGGCACGAGTGCGGTGGGGCACTCGCTCCAACGGGGCCTGGTGATGTCGATCTCGCCGACGCAGCGCATGCCGTAGGTGTCCAGGTAGGCGGTGATGGCGTCACGGGCTTGCTGCCCGCCGGCGAGCGTGGGCAAGTCGTCCAGGAAGCCCTCGTCCTCGACCTGTTGCAGAAACGCCACGACGTCCGGGTGCGGGCGGATCACATCGGCGACGTCCAGTAACGCTAGGCCCATCTCGGAGGTGACGTTGTGGGGGGCCGACTGCGCGAGCGTGTCGGCCGCGTTCTTCTCGCCCAGCCACTCGTGCAGCTGGTCGTTGAGCCACCAGGTGGCCTCCATCGCCGCCATGATCACCTGATGGCTCCGAGGATCGAACAGGGTCCGCTGCAACTCCTGGATGTCGGCCAGGATCAACTCGAGCAGCGCCGACCCTGACTTCCCGCGGATGTCACGTCTCAGCGTGGCCAGGGAGGCCCGGCTGCGTTCGATCAACTCGGCCACGATGGTCGGATCGGTGTCGAGCGGGCTGGTGGGTCGCCCGCCGGCGTCCCGCCCGGGTGCTCGTCCGGGAGTGTCGGGATGAAATCGCCGCGTTCGAGGATGGTCTGCAGCGCGTCCCCGATCAGCGGATCGGACTTACCCAGGGCCTGCAGGACGCCTGCGCGCATGGGTGGCGAAGCAAGCGCCCGGGTGACGTCGACGAACAGTCGCCCGCCGGCCTCGAACATGGGCGCTGGTGACGTCAGGCGCCACAGGGACAACCCCAGGGGCTTCATGGGGTCGGTCATCATCTGCTGATGACCCACGGAGACGTAGACGTGGTTGTCCTGGTCGCTGACATCCGGGATGGGGAACAGCGTGGTGATCGGCCGGCTCTGCACGATCTGGAAGCCATCGTCGACCAGGCACCATTCGATGTCCTGGGGGTGGCCGAAGTGCGCTTCGATCCGTCGGCCCAGCTGCGCAAGCCGCACCACCTGGCCGTCCGTCAGCGCTGGCTGCTCCTGCCGCTCTGGCTCGATCGGCCGTTGGTCCGTCCCGCCTGCCGGAGAGGCGTGGATGGCGAGTTGCTTGGCGGCGACCACCTTGGCGACGACCTCGCCGTCGCGGACCTTGTAGACGGCGGCGTTGACCCGGCCGGAGACCAGGGTCTCACCGAGGCCGAAGCTGGCCTCTACGGAGACGACCTTCCGGTTGGAGGTGACGGGGTCAACTGTGAACAGGACGCCGGCCGCCTGCGGGAACACCATCTGCTGCACGACCACGGCCATGTGGACCTTCCGGTGGTCGATGCCGTTCCGCAGGCGGTAGGTGATGGCCCGCTCCGTGAACAGCGAGGCCCAGCACCGGTTGACGTGCTCGAGGATCGCCGCCGGCCCCACCACGTTCAGGTACGTGTCCTGCTGGCCCGCGAACGAGGCCGTCGGCAGGTCCTCCGCCGTCGCGCTGGATCGGACGGCATAGGCGGCGTGCTCGCCGACCCGCGGGAGCGCGGCGGTGATCGCCGCCGCCAGATCTTCGGGGATGGCGACCCCTTCGAGGGTCCGGCGCACCTCCGCGCTGACCGCACGGATTCTCTCCCGGTCGTCCGGCTCCAGGCGCGACAGCCGATCGAGCCGATCGTCGATCGACGGCGCTTCCGTCAGGATCCGCTGGAAGGCGTCCGTCGTCACGCAGAAGCCAGCCGGCACGCGGATGCCGTCGATCCGCGATAGCTCACCCAGGCTCGCGCCCTTGCTGCCAGCGACCGAAACCTGCGTCCGGTTGATCTCCCTCAGACCGACCACGTAGCGGCCCATCCGCTCACCTCCCTCTCGCCCAAGGGGCGTCAGCCCGCCAACCCAGCCCAGTCGATCCGCCCCGGAGCGGCCAGACAGTATGGACCGATCCTCGTGATGAACAGGCAATGTGCGGCGGCACCCAGGCACGAACAGGCGATGCGCGTCAGGGCCGACAGAGTCGGCAAGGATTTCGCCGCGCAGCTGGTCGCTCTCTAGTGTCTCCACGCCCTCGGACCCGTGGCTCACGGCAGGAAGGTAGGTCCGCCCGACAGGGGCTCGTGGCTGCGTCCCGGACGCCTCATGAGCCGGCCCGCGCGCGTGTCTCAAGTCACAGGGGGACGGGCATCCTCGGACTTCCGCGGGACGCGGATCCCGGTGGCGACGGTCGTGGGCATGGCTGCCGAGGGGATGACGGACCAGGAGATCTTGGACGACTACCCGCAGTTGAGCCGGGGGGACGTCCGTGAGGCGCTGAGGTTCGCCGCGGCTGGGGTGGACGAACGGACGTTGCCCTTGCGCCCTTCGGCGTGAAGCTTCTCGTCGACGAGAGCCTCGCCAGCAGGGTCTCGCTTCCCTCCTTACCGACGCGCGACACGACGTCATCCATGTAGGCGACCGGGACCTCTTGGGTGCATCGGATGAGCCAGTCCTGGCGACCGCGCAGCGGGAGGGGCGAGTCGTGGTCACCGCGGACACCGATTTCGGGACTCTGCTGGCGCTCAGCCGGACTGTGCAGCCGAGCGTGATCCTGCTGCGCCGGCCTGGGCGGCGAGCGGAACAGCGTGCCGAAGCCGTCATCGACGCGATCAGTACCGTCGGCGACGCCCTCGACGACGGTGCTCTGGTGGTAGTCGAACCAAGCCGCGTTCGCGTGCGGACGCTCTCGTTCGACCAAGCATGAGCTGCGATCACAGCCGACACCACGCCGCATGACCGCTGCTGGGCGCCTCGGTCATCCCCGATAGCACGGCCCGTGGCTTCAGCCCTTCGCCGATTCTTCGACGTGCTCGAGCACAGCGAAGTCCTGAGAGCTTTCATGGAACGTGTTCGCGCCAACGTCCCGTAGCCGGGATCCGTGGTTCGCTTATGGTTCAGATCGCTGTCCAATACGGCTTCAAATGGCTTCAAATGGCTTCAAACGGCTGCAACCGAAGTCCAGTAGTTCCAGGCGTTCCGGGCGTTTCTGCTGGTCAGAGGCTTGGGTGGGCCACCTTGCCAAGTGGGGGTCGCGGGTTCGAATCCCGTCGTCCGCTCCAAACCCGTAGGTCAGGGGCGCGTTAGCCCAGCGGCCCGAGCGTCAGGTCGGTGAATGGTTCGGTTTGGTTCGCTGGCTACCCCCTCCGGTTCGTCGCAGTCATGCAGGGAGTTGCACCCCAAGCGCTCCGCTTGTGACACCGGCTGTTGAGATCTAGTCGAGCTCGTCCAGGACGACCGCCGGTGCTAGGACGCGAATGCCTCGGCAGGTGTCGAGGGTGAGCAGATGGCGATCTCCGCTGACGATCACATCTGCGGCACCCCGCAGCCGCTGCTTCCCGCCCCCGGTTGTCGGCGGGGTCGTCGTCGACGTCGGCGATCTCTTCGGTCGGATCGACGACCACGGCGATGCGCACGAGTTGGGCCACCACCGCTTCCGCGTAGGACGGCTCCCAGGCGAACCTCTCGGTCAGGACCCGCCCGAGCTCGCTGAGCAGCGGGCGCGAGGTGACGAGGGTGATCGGGCCGTCGAGCACACGCCGATAGACCTGCTCGGGCGCGCCGCCGGGGGGGCCCGAACGCCGAGATGAGGACGTTCGTGTCGAGCACGACCCTCAGTGCGACGGGCTTCCTCGATCAGTCGCTGCACGTCCTGCTCGGTGGTGACGCCTAACGCGCGTGCCCTGGCCGCGTCGTACCGCCGCAGGGTCTCGAACCGGCCCGTCTCCTTGAACGACTGACAGATCCGCAGCATCTCGCGGAACAGCTCGTTCTTGTTGCGTCCCTCCTGCTCGGCGAGCTCCTCGAAGTATCGGGCGGTCTCCGGCGGCACGGACACGGCGAGCACCTTGGAGGTCCGCTTGGGCATCACTTGACCTCCGCGAGCCGAGTATGGCGCGGTATCACCCTCAGGCACCCCCCTGCACCGAGCAGAGCATTGAGTGCGGCCGATACCTGCCGGTTCGTCGCACGGGATCGGTCCATGACGAGCCTTCTGGCGCGGTGGGATCGTCCCGTTGTAGGAGGCGCGAGACGCGTGAGACAGGAACTCGGGTGGATGTTCCACGCCCCGGCACCTCAGGCGACTGATGTGACGACCACCGTCGTCATCAGCTCGGCCGCCTCGTCGTTGGTCAACGCCCGGTCGCGGGCCAGGACCTGCCAGGTGTCGAAGCTCAGGGCCAGCGCCACCAACGCTGCTCGGCGCCGCGCGGACGTCGGCGCGTCCCCGAAGCACGAGGTGAGCACCTCGGTCATCTGCTCGAACGATGCCTCGACGAGCGGAACGTTGAACTCCCGCATCGAGTCCACGACGTACATGTCGCGGAACACATTCTTGAGCATCTGTTCGTTCCGGGCGTAGTGGGTGTAGAGCTCGATCAGCGCCGTGCGCACTCGGTCGCGGGGATCATCGATCGACGACCACGCCCCCGGGTCGGGCGGCGGAGCCTGCGCCATTGAGTGCATCGTGCACGCCCGGAACAGGGTCTCCTCGTCAGGAAAGTACGCGTAGAGCGTGGGTCGGGAGACGCCGGCTTCACGGGCGACCGCGGAGAGGGTGGTGTTGGCGGGGCCGACCGTCGAGTGCAGCGCCACAGCGGCCTCGACGATCCGTCGACGGGTCGCCGCCACCTGCTCCGCCCGCGCGGTCTGCCGGTACCGCCTCTTGACTTGACCCACGATTCCAGTTTACGGTCCTGTAAGGCTAAAGGTCGTCGGCGTGGTGCGGGAGGACGAGGTGACCGGTGTGAACGGCGTGGAGACGCTGGACTTCAGACCGTCGTTGCAGCAGACCATGATCATTACGGGCATGGCCGAGGAGACGGGCGGGCAGATCTCGCGGGTCGAGATCGTGCTGGGGCCTGAACAGGGTGGGCCGCCGGCGCACATCCATCCCGGGTAGCGGGAGATCTACACCGTCGAGGAGGGGGAGCTGACCGTCGTACTCGACCGAAAGATTCGCACCGTCCCGGCCGGGGGATCGATCGAGATCCCACCCGGATCGGTGCACGCGTTCAGCAACCCGTCAGGCGAGGCGGTCCGCTTCACGGCCGACCACCTGCCGGCCCTGCGGTTCGAGGAGTACATCCGGCTGGTGCACCGCACGGTCGAGGGGCGCAAGGCCACCCTGCCGGTGATAATGCGTATCGTCCGGATCGAGAACTCGTTCCCGGAGACGATCCTGGCGCCGCCGGGTCCGCCCCGGCTCATCGGGAAGGTGCTGTCGGGCCTCGGAAGATTGGCCGGCTACCCAACCGGCGACCAGCTCGCCGCCTCTGTCCGGTAGCAGACAACGAGCCAGGCATCCACCGAGTGGCGCTGTTCCCGTTCGCGTCCACCAACATCGGGCTCCAAGCCAGCGTCCCCGACGACCATACGGCCGCCGGCGACTACGGCTTCATGAGTGCCTTCACCTTGGCAACCATCGGCCTGGGCGTGCTCGCGAGCTTGCGGGCCGACGGCTGGAGGCTGACGGCATCGAACGCCGGCCTGTTGCCGGTACTCGTCGGTGCCACCTCACTCATCTACCCCGGGGCGATGTCGAGTCGCGCTCTGCCGTGGGCGCTCGCGGCCATCGCCTGGGGAGCCGTGTTCGTCGCCGTGGCCCAGCTCAGCCCGGCGGGCAGCGCACCCCCAGCGCGCCGACCAGCCGAGCCCGGTCGTAGCCCCACGGGGCATGAGCCGGCGTGGCACTCGCCACGACGGTAGCCGCCGCATACGCGCGCATCGGAAGATGTTCGCGCCACAACGGAACGCTGGAAAACCCGCCCAACGGCCGCTGCCGCCAGACTTCTTAACACCCCTCGGGCGGCGGCCAGTCTTGCACTGCCCAGTCTCCGGTCGGGGCGTCCGGATCTCGCAGTAGGTTGGACGCATCCCGTCAGGTCCAAAGGGGCCCCGACACGAGGCGTGAGTGAGGCGAACGGAGCGCGGATGGTGAGACCCCCGCATAGCCCTGGTCCTTCTATCGGGATCGACGCTTCTCGGGTAGGGCCGGGGGAGTTTGGTCTTGGGGCGCTGGCGCAGCTGATCGATGGGTCGCTGGACGGCGTCGCGGTGCTCGACGAGGCTTTGCGCGTCCTCTATATCAATCCTGCCGGGTGCGAGATCGTCGGCCGACCGTTGGGCGAGCTGGTCGGTCAGACCGGCCTGCTGGCCGTGTCCCCGGAACGCCGCGAAACCGCGCGGGAGAACCTCCTCCAGGCGGTGAGGGACGGCCAGGGTCGCCGAAGCGCCAGAATCCTTCGACCTGACGGGCACGAGCGGGAGATCGAGTACACGTACATGGTTCTCGACGCGACGGGCCGGCGGATGGTCGCCGGCATCTTCCGCGACGTGACGGAGGCGCGGCGATCCGAACGCTGGGCCGCGGCACTGGCTCGGATCGCGTCAGGCACCGCGCTGGCGGGCTCGCCTGAGGCCATCCTCACCATGCTGGCCCAGAGCGTCGTAGAGGCCACCGACCTCGTTGGGTGTGCGGCCATCCTCTTCGACGGCGACCCGCCGCAGTTCCGCGTCGCCGGCACGTGGGAGCTGCCCGTCGCTACGCCCAGCGCTTCGAGGAGGCCCTCGCGGCCGGCCTAGACCTGCCCGCCATTCGTGCGTTCCAGACCAGATAGCCCCTTGTGGTCGACCACGCGCATCAGGACCCTGTTCTCGCGCGCTGCACTGCCCTGGGCCGTGACCTTTCCTGGACGTCCATTGTGTGCGTGCCCATGGTCGCCCGCGGGCGGGCGGCGGGCGCGCTCAAGATGTTCACGACGGTGCCGGCCCCTGACCACGAGACGCTGGAGATCCTCGCCGCCATCGCCGACCAGGCGGCCATGGCCATCGACAACGCCCAACTGTTCGGCGAGGCAAGGCAATCCGCTCGCCGGCAGGAGGCCTTGGGGCAGACGGGCCTCGCGCTGGCGTCGGAGCTGTCTCCGCCGAATGTGCTGGGCAAAATCGTCGAGCTGGCCTGCGAAGTGACCGACGCGCGGTACGGCGCCCTGGGTGTCCTGGGAGCAGACGGGCGTCTCGATGACTTCAT
>DASZOE010000455.1:0-4737 GCA_035550945.1 Acidimicrobiales bacterium | reverse complement strand
CGCGAACAGGCCGTGCTCGAAGGGCGGGAAGAGGCGGGGAAGGGGCGCGTGGCCCTCGATCACCTCGAGCAGGGCCTTCTCCTCGCCGAACAGGTACTCGTCGGGTCCGGGCACGATGGTGACAGGGATGTCACCGGCCAGCCCCCGCGCCTGCATCTCCGCCACCGCCCGGGTGAGGGCCTCGACCTCGACCTCGAACCGCTCCTTGACCCCGATGTACGCCTCCCTGGCGCCCACCGCGAAGGCGGCCACCGCCAGCCCCTCGACGAGCTGGTACGGGTTGGCCCGCAGCAGGGCCCGGTCCTTGAACGTGGCGGGCTCACCCTCGGCCGCGTTGCACACCGCGTAGCGGTGGGTACCGGGCGACGCCACGACGCCCGCCCACTTCCGCCCGGTGGGGAACCCGCCGCCGCCCCGGCCCCGCAACCCCGACCGGTCGATCTCCTGGATCGCCCATTCCGGGCCGAGCTCGCGGGCGAGGGCCAGGCCCTCGCCGCCGCCCAGGGCCAGCCAGTCGTCGACGGACCGCAGCGGCCGGTCGGGCAGCAGGAAGCGCTCGGCGGCGGTCACGGGCGGCTGGTCACCACTCGGGCCCGACCTCGCCCGAGAAGCGTCGCCGGCGCAGTCGAGCGTCGCGCACGGCGGGGGCGACGAAGCCGTTGTCGGCTGGGTTGATGGTCGTCCCCGGCGGGACGATCTCGTCGATGCGGTCGAGGGCGTCGGCGTCGAGGGTGACGTCCTGGCCGGCGAGCAGGTCGGTGAGCTGGTCCATGGTGCGGGGGCCGATGATCGCCGACGTCACCGCCGGGTGGCCCACCACCCAGGCCAGGGCCAGGTGGATCATCGAGCAGCCTGCGTCGGAGGCCACCTTGGCCAGCTCCTCGAGGGCGTCGTACTTGGCCCGGTTGGCCGGACGCTCGGGGTCGTAGCGCTCGGGCAGGCGGCTGCGGGTGGCGCGCGAGCCCTCGGGGGGCGCCTGCCCCAGGCGGTACTTGCCGGTCAGCCAGCCCCCGTTGAGAGGTGCCCAGGCGAGCACGCCCATGCCGTAGCGCGAACAGGTCGGCAGCACCGCGGCCTCGGCGGCCCGCACGAAGATCGAGTACGGCGGCTGCTCGGAGACGAACCGCTCCCGGCCCCGTCGCTCGGCCACCCACTGGGCCTCGACGATCTCCTCGGCCGGGAAGGTCGACGAGCCGATGGCCCGAACCTTGCCGGCGTGCACGAGATCGGAGAGGGCGCCGAGCGTCTCGTCCACGTCGCACGTCGGGTCGGGACGGTGCACCTGGTACAGGTCGATCCAGTCGGTGCCCAGCCGGCGGAGGCTCTCCTCGACGGCCTGGACGACCCACCGCCGTGAGTTGCCCGCCCGGTTGGGGTCGTCACCCATGCGGCCGTGGAACTTGGTGGCGAGGACGACCGAGTCGCGGCGGCCGCGCAGGGCCCGGCCCACGACCTCCTCCGACTCGCCCGCCGAGTAGACGTCGGCGGTGTCCACGAAGTTCACCCCTGCGTCCAGGGCGGCCCGGACGATGCGGACGCCCTCGTCGCGGTCGGGGTTGCCCCAGGCCCCGAACATCATGGAGCCCAGGCAGAGGTGGCTGACCTTGATGCCGGTGCGGCCGAGGGTGCGGTACTCCATGGGCGGATACTGCACCGTCAACCGGCGCAGTCCTCCACGTAGGCGAGAGCCGGGCCCACGAGGTCCTCGACGGGCGCGGTCATGGACAGGGTGAGGTAGGCGCCGGCCGGCTCCTCCATCTCGGTGGCCACCCTCCGGACCAGGTCGCCGTCCCGGTTGGCGGCGGGGTGGGAACCGCTGGCCGCGTCCCGCTCGCAGCGCTCCACGGCGACGGCGACGGGCACGTCGCAGACGATGATGGCGGCGAAGGCCCCGCTCTCGGAGACCACCCCCTCGACGGCGGCGACCTCGCTGCGCCGGGAGAAGGTGAGCCCGTCGAAGATCACCATCCGTCCCCGCCCGAGGTGGTAGCGGGCGGCGTCGAGCATGGCCGAGAAGGTGACGTCGCGCTCGGCCGCGCTGTAGTCGCAAGGAGCGAACAGGGCGTCGCGCACGAGGTCCTTGTCGATGATCCGCGCGTCCGGGAGTCGGGCGCCCATGGCCTGCGCCAGGGTGCTCTTGCCTGCACCCGGCAGCCCGGCCAGCACCACGACTCCCGGCCGCATCCTCCCAGGGTAGTGGGGTCCCCTCGGGCTGTCAGTCGAGCCTGCGGGGGCCGACGGCGCGTGCCATCCCTCGGGAACTTCGTGTCGGCCGGCGGCGGCCCGTGGCCCCGATAGCTTCGTTTCTCCCGAGAGGGAGCGGTCGTACAGTGATGCGGAACCTGACCCACTACGTCTTCCAGAGCGTCTGGTCGGTCGACGCCCCCTTCGACGACGTGTGCTCGGTGCTCGCCGACCCTGAGTCGTACCCGGACTGGTGGCCCGAGATCCGCAGCGTCGAGGCCCTCGGCGACGGCCGCTTTCAGATGGTCGCCCGCTCCCTGCTGCCGTACGAGCTGCGGTTCGTGAGCGAGGAGCGCCCCGAGAGAAGCGGCCGGGGGGTGATCGACGCCGCCCTGTCCGGGGACCTCGAGGGCTTCGCCCGGTGGACCGTCACCGAGGTGCCCGGGGGCTGCCGCCTGGTCTACGACCAGGAGGTGAAGACGCACAAGCGGCTCCTCGACCTCCTCGCCCCCGTGGCCCGCCCTGCCTTCCGGGCCAACCACGCCCTGAAGATGCGCCACGGCCAGGCCGGCCTGCGCACCTTCCTGGCCGGCTACACGCGGGGCGCCGCCGACCGGGCCACGGCCTGAGCCCACCGACCGGTCGCCGGTACGCCCGGCACCCGGCTAGCGGCGGCCGACGAAGTCGCCCAGCACGTCGGCCGACGTCCGGGTCGGGCGCCAGCCGAGCCCGGCGGCGGCCCGCCCCGGGTCCAGGGCGATGGGCCCGTTCAGGAAGATCGACCGGTCGGCGCCGAACGGGAGGAGGCGCAGGCGGGCCAGGACCTCCGACGCCGGGAGCACGAACCCCAGCGGGAGGCGTACCACCCGGCCGCCGGCCACCCGGGCGATGTCGACCTCGCTCATCCAGTCGGCGGTCGCCACGTTGAAGACGCCCGTGGCCGCCGAGCGGGCGGCGGCGTTCAGGGCGGCGGCCGCGTCCCCCTCGTGGAGGAACTGCAGCGCCTGGGTCGCACCGGGGACGGCCGGGACGGCCAGGCGGTAGCCGGCGGCGGCGCGCCGGACGCGCGGATCGGCATGGGGGCCCACGACGGCGGCGATGCGGAGGCTGGCGGCGGGGGCGGCGTCGGCACAGAGGCGCTCGGCCTCCAGCTTCTGGGCCGCGTAGGGCACCTCCGGATTGGGCCGGGGCTCGGCGTCCTCGGTGAGCGGCAGCGGGTTGTCGGGCCAGGCCCCGTACACGGTGGCCGAGGAGGCGAACACCACCCGCCCGGGCCGGGCCGCGAGGACGTTGGCGGTGCCCTCCAGGTTGGCGGGGCCCAGACGGTTCGCGCTCCCCTCCCGCCACATCCGGAAGGCGAGATGGAGGAGCACGTCCACGCCGGCCAGGGCCCGCCGGGCCGAGGCGTCGGCGACATCGGCCCGAGTATGGATCAGCTTGGGGTGCGGCGGCAGCGGGCGCCGGGCCACGGATCGCACGCGGCTGACCTCGGGGTCGGCGAGCAGGAGCGGCAGCAGCCGTGCGCCGATGAAACCGGTGGCCCCGGTCAGCCCGACGTCGATCGGCCCAGAGTAGGGCGGGACCGGCCGAGCCTCGAGGTCCGGGCTGCCTCTAAGGTCGGGGCCATGGCCGTCGCCACCATCTCGGGCACCGCCGTCCACTACGTCGACGTCGGCAGGGGCTCGCCCCCGCTCGTCCTCCTCCACGCCTTTCCCCTCCACCTGGGCATGTGGGACGAGCAGGTGGTGGCCCTCTCCTCGCGCTGGCGCATGATCCTCCCCGACCTCCCCGGGTTCGGGGGGACCGAGCCCCTTGCCGACCCGGGAGCGACGACCATCGACGGCTTCGCCGACCTGGTCGCCGGGCTGATGGCGTCGCTGGGCGTGGGCCCCGCGGTGGTCGGCGGCCTGTCCATGGGCGGTTACGTGGCCTTCTCGCTCCTGCGCCGGCACCCCGAGACGGTGGCCGCCCTCGTGCTGGCCGACACCCGGGCGGGAGCGGACACGCCCGAGGTCATCGAGCGCCGCAACAACCAGCAGCGCCAGGTCGGCGAGGAGGGCACCGACGGGTTGGTCGAGACCATGGTCGGGAACCTCCTCTCCGACGACACGAAGGCCAACCGCCCCGAGGTGGTGGAACGGGCCAGGGCCCTCATGCACGGATGCTCGCCGGCCGGCGTCATCGGCGCTCTGGAGGCGATGAAGAACCGGGCCGACGCCGTACCGATGCTGGAGCAGGTCCGGGTCCCCGTCCTGGTCGTGGTGGGCGAGCACGACGGCCCGTCGCCCCCGGACGTGGCCGCGGCCATGGCCGACGCCATCCCCGGCGCCCGTCTCGAGGTCGTCCCGGGCGCGGGCCACCTGTCCAGCCTGGAGGCGCCGGACGCGTTCAACCAGGTGCTGGAGTCGTTCCTCACCAGGCTCTAGGCGTGGTTCTCTCCGACGAGGACCTCGTCCGGGGCCGCGTCGAGGCCCTGCTCGCCGCCCACCCTCCACGGGCGACGCCGGCCGGGCGCTTCTGGGCCGCCCAGTTCGACGCCGGCCTGGCCTGGGT
>DASZOE010000454.1:0-2491 GCA_035550945.1 Acidimicrobiales bacterium | reverse complement strand
CTCCCGCATCGATCTCCTCGCCCGGCAGACACCGGCGTCCTTCGTCGTCTTCGACCTGCTCGCCCTGGACGGCGACGCCCTGCGGGGACGGCCGTTCGCCGAGCGCCGGCACGTCCTGGAGACGGCGCTGGCCGGGGCCCGGCCGCCCGGCCACCTCACCCCCGCCCCCGCCGACCCGGCGGTGGCCGCCCAGTGGTTCGAGCGCTTCGAGGGGGCCGGCCTCGACGGGGTCGTGGCCAAGCGGGTCGACCTCTCCTACCGGGAGAACGAGCGGGTGATGCTCAAGGTCAAGCACCAGCGCACCGCCGACTGCGTGGTGGCGGGGTTCCGCTGGCACAAGAGCGGCGGGGTCGTCGGGTCTCTCCTGCTCGGGCTCTACGACGACGCCGGCACCCTGCACCACGTGGGGGTGACCGCCTCCTTCACCATGGCCCGCCGCCGGGAGCTGGTCGACGACATCGCCCCGCTGCGGGAAGGGGCCCTCGAGGGCCATCCGTGGGCGGCCTGGGCCGGGCCCGAGGCGGAGTGGGGTGGGCGCATGCCCGGGGGCCAGAGCCGGTGGAACGCCAAGCGCGACCTCTCGTGGGAGCCCCTCCGGCCCGAGCGGGTGGCGGAGGTCGCCTTCGACCACCTCCAGGGCGACCGCTTCCGCCACGCCACGACGTTCCAGCGCTGGCGGCCCGACCGCGACCCCCGTTCCTGCACGTACGCGCAGCTCGAAGTGGCCGTTCCCGAGGAGCTGGCCGCGGTCTTCGGGGCGTGACATCGAACACGACCGGGGTTAGGCGATCGCCCGGGTGGGCAAGTTGCTCGCAGAAACCCTGTGACACGCCGCAGAGATATGACATTGGCCACTTCGTCTCTCACCCACCCCATCACGCTGTCGCTCCGTCCGGCCACCGCCCGTCGCCAGGTGGAGGCGATCCTCCACGACGAGGGCTGGCCCGGGGACGCCGACGGCATCCTCCTCGCGCTCCACGAGGCCCTGGTGAACGCCACCCGCCACGGGGGCGGCGCCCGGTGGGCCGAGGCCGTGGTCGACGAGTCGGGCCTCGTCCTCAGGGTGTTCGACCGGGGTCGGAGCTTCGACCCCCGGCCCTTCGTGCGCCGGGCGCCCGAGCCCATGGCCGAGCGAGGGCGCGGTCTCTGGCTGATCAGCCACCTGGCCACGAGCTGCGAGGTTCAGACCACATCCGAGGGCAACCAGCTGACAATGCGGTTCGCCCGGCCCTGATCCATCTTGGGGGGCCGCAGGGCGATGCGGACGGCCCTTTGGTAGATTTCGTCTTCTGGGATCGGGAGGCGTCTTGGCCAAGCAGGGTCGGGGCCGTGAGGAGGAAGACCTCCTCCAGCTGTACCTGAACGACATCGGCAAGCACGCCCTGCTGACCAGGGCCGAAGAGGTACGCCTCGGTGCCGTCATCAGGGCCGGCCGCGCCGCCCATGCCGAGCTGGCCCGGGGGCGGCTCCCGGTCGAGGAGCGCCCCGCCCTGGAGGAGAAGGTGCGGGCGGGCGAGGAGGCGGCGCAGCGCTTCGTCAAGGCCAACCTCCGCCTGGTCGTCTCCATCGCCAAGAAGTACCAGGCCTCCGGAGTCCCCCTGCTCGACCTGATCCAAGAGGGCAACTTCGGCCTCATGCACGCGGTCGAGCGCTTCGACTCGCGTCGGGGCTTCAAGTTCTCCACCTACGCCACCTGGTGGATCCGCCAGACCATCGCCCGGGGCATCGCCAACACGGGCCGCACCATCCGCCTCCCGGTCCACGCCGGCGACCAGCTCCTCGCCGTCCGCATGACGAGCGCGGCGCTGGAGGTGCGGCTCGGACGCATGCCCAAGGCCGAGGAGGTGTCGGAGGCCGTCGGCCTGCCCGCCCGGAAGGTCCAGGAGCTCACGCCCTACCTATCCGAGCCCCTCTCGCTCTCCGAGCGCCCGAGCGACACCGACGTGGAGCTGGGCGAGCTCGTGGAGGACGTGTCCTCGCCGCCCCCCGACCAGGTCGTGTACCAGGCCATGCTCCCGGCGCAGGTGGCCGACCTGCTCAAGCTGCTCGAGCCCCGCGAGCAGGAGGTGCTGTGCCTCCGCTACGGGCTCGACCGGGGGAAGCCCCGGACCTTGGAGGAGGTCGGCGAGCAGTTCGGCCTCACCCGCGAGGGCGTCCGCCAGGTCGAGCTCAAGGCCATCGCCAAGCTGCGCCGCTCGACGAGCCGGGGTGTGCGCGACCTGCTGTCCGCCTGAGACACCGAAGTGCGGTGTCGGGGCCCACGGCCCCGGGTAGGTCACATCTCGTGACCGATCAGGCCTCCGACGCCCCCGCGCCCGAGGGCGCTCCCGAGGACCAGCCCAAGCCCGTCCGGGGCGAGGTGCTGGAGACCCCCGAGGGTACCGAGGTGCCCGCCCAGCAGAACGTCGGCCCGGCGAACCGGCAGGGCGGCGGCGAGTGGCCCGACCCTCACGCCGAGCCCCGCCTTCCCGCTCCCGGCGCGGCCGACGAC
>DASZOE010000453.1:0-1684 GCA_035550945.1 Acidimicrobiales bacterium | reverse complement strand
TGGTGGGGGCGGTGATCGGCGGCATCGTGGGCGCCAACGCCGTCGACCGGGGCCCGACGACGGCCAGTCGCCCCGCGCCGTCGGACAACACGAGCGTCCTGCCGCAGCCCAGCGACGTGCAGGGCGTGCTGGCCGAGGTCGAGCCCGGGGTCGTCTTCGTGCGGACCCAGGCATCGCGAGGCGGCCGCTTCTTCCCCGAGGCCGGCGCGGGCACGGGGATGATCCTCACCGCCGACGGCGAGGTCCTCACCAACGCCCACGTCGTGGAGGGGGCCACCTCCATCACCGTCACCCTCAGCGACGAGGACGAGGCCCGGCCCGCCGACCTGGTCGGCGCCGACCGGCGGGCCGACGTGGCCCTGCTGCGGATCCGAGGGGCGAGCAACCTGCCCACCGTCGACCTCGGGCGCTCCTCCGACCTGGAGGTGGGCGACAGCGTGCTCGCCATCGGCAACGCCCTGAACCTGGAGGGCGGCCTCACCGTCACCGAGGGCATCGTCTCCGCCCTCGACCGCTCCCTCTCCGACTCCGGGGCATCCCTGGACCACCTGATCCAGACCGACGCCGCCATCAACCGGGGCAACTCGGGCGGACCGCTGGTCACCTCCGACGGCCTCGTCGTCGGGGTGAACACGGCGGTCGCCGGTGACGCCCAGAACATCGGCTTCGCTCTGGCCATCGACAGGGTGAAGCCCGTGATCGACGACATCCGGGCCGGGCGGTCGAACTCAGGGACCGGGACTTCCTCGGGTGCGCTCCTCGGGGTCAGCACCTCGGCGGCCGGGAGCGGCGAGGGCGCCGTCGTCCGTGAGGTCGTGGAGGGCTCTCCGGCCGACCGGGCGGGCCTGGTGCCGGGCGACGTGATCGTCTCCGCCGGAGGCCGCGCCGTGTCCGGTCCCCAGGACCTGAGCGGCGCCGTCGGTCGCCACGAGCCCGGCGACGAGATCGAGGTTCGGTGGCGACGGGGAGCCGACACCCGCTCCGCCCGCGTCACCCTGGCCGCCCGCTGAGCCGGGGTGCACGCGCGTACCACCTTCGGGCACAATTGGGGCAATCGCAAGGGGATTTGCCAGAGAGAGGAGCACCACCGGCATGGCCCATCTCACGAGGTTCCTGTTGCAGGACCACGCGCGAATCAACCGAGCCTTCGACGCGTACAGCAAGGCCCCGACGAACCTGCAGTCCGCGCTCGCCGCCTGCGCCGAGCTCGAGGTCCACGCGACGATCGAGGAGGAGCTCGTCTACCCCATCCTCCGCGACGAGATCGACGCCGACGCCGCCGATCACGGCGAGGAGGAGCACGCCGAGTTCAAGGAGCTGATGGCCGCCGTCCAGGACCTGGAGCCGGGCGACCCCGACCTGCCCGTCCTCATGGAGCAGCTCATGCGCACCGTCGCCGAGCACGTCGAGGAGGAGGAGACGCAGGTCATCCCCCGGCTCCAGGCCCACCTCGGCGGCCGGGTGTGGGACGTCGGCCGGGAGGCCTTCGGTCTCCGCCAGGAGCTGCTGGGCGAGGAAGACCGTCCCGGCGCCCAGCCCAAGCCGGTCGCCAAGCAAGGGCTGTCCGCCAACGCCGGCTGGAGCGGGGGGTCCGACGCCGTCCCCAACGCCGGCTGGTAGCCGGCTCCACGTCGCAGCCCGCCGGCCGCGGCGAAGTCGAACCGCTCGGGCCCGGGGAGGGGGT
>DASZOE010000452.1:0-3138 GCA_035550945.1 Acidimicrobiales bacterium | reverse complement strand
CCCCCAGACCTACACCCTTCTCCGCGAGGTCCTCTCCGAGCTCGATCGCGACCGCGGCACCTCGGGGAACCGCCTCTACTACCTGGCCACGCCGCCGGCCACATTCCCGGTGATCACCGCCGCGCTGGGCGAGTCCGGTCTGAGCCGTCCCGAGCACGACGACGCCTTCGCCCGCGTGGTCATCGAGAAGCCGTACGGCCACGACGAGACCAGCGCCGCCGAGCTCGACGCCATCGTCCACACCGCCTTCGACGAGAGCCAGGTCTACCGGATCGACCACTACCTCGGGAAGGAGACGGTCCAGAACGTCCTCGCCCTCCGGTTCGCCAACGCCATCTTCGAGCCGGTGTGGAACCGCCGCTACGTCGACCACGTGCAGATCACCGTCACCGAGTCCCTGGGCGTCGGCCACCGGGGCGGGTTCTACGAGCGGGCCGGCGCCCTCCGCGACATCGTTCAGAACCACGTCATGCAGGTGCTGTCCCTGACCCTCATGGAACCGCCCGCCACCTTCGCCGCCGACGGCAACCGCGACGAGAAGGTCAAGGCCCTGCGGGCGGTCGACGTGTTCACGCCCGAGGAGGTCGCCACCGAGGTCGTCCGGGCCCAGTACCAGCGGGGGTGGGCCCAGGGTGCCGAGGTGCCGGGATACCGCGACGAGGAGGGGGTCGACCCCCACAGCCTCACCGAGACCTACGTGGCCATGCGCCTCACGGTGGACAACTGGCGCTGGGCGGGCGTCCCCGTCTACGTCCGCACCGGCAAGCGCCTCCCCAAGCGGGTCACCGAGGTCGCCATGCAGTTCAAGGAGGTGCCCCACCTGCCCTTCCCGCCCAGCGCGGCCGAGGGTCTCGACCCCGACGTCATGGTGCTGCGCATCCAGCCCGACGAGGGCATCACGCTGCGGTTCGGCGCCAAGGTCCCGGGCCAGGCCTTCATGGTCCGATCGGTGTCGATGGACTTCTTCTACGGCGCCGCCTTCCTCGAGGAGACGCCCGAGGCCTACGAGCGCCTTCTGCTCGACGCCCTGGTCGGTGACCCCACCCTCTTCATCCGCGCCGACGAGGTCGCGCAGGCCTGGCGGATCTGCGACCCCGTGCTCACCGTCTGGGCCGAGGGCGACGTTCCCCTGGCCCGCTACGAGGCCGGCACCTGGGGACCGTCCGAGGCCGACCGCCTGCTCGAGTCCGACGGCCGACGGTGGCGGCGACCGTGAGCCTCGCCCGGTCCACCGCCGCGGGCGTGACGACGATCGGCTCGTGGGAGGCCGAGAACGTCACCGTGGGTGCGGTCGAGGCTGCCCTCTCCGGTCTGCGCCGCCATGAGCAGCGGGCCGCGGTGCGGACGAGTGTGCTCACCCTCGTGACCGTGGTCGGCGACACCGAGCAGGCAGAGGGCGCACTGGGGACGGTGTCCGGCCTGGGCGCCCGCCACCCGTCGCGCACCATCGTGCTCATCGTCGACGACGAGGACGGCGACGGCCGGTCGGGCCTCGACGCGACGGCCTCCGTGCACGTCGTCGAGCGCCAGGGCACGGCCATCTGCTTCGAGAACGTGGTCCTGCGGGTCCGGGGGCGGGCCCGTCACCACCTCGACTCCGTCGTGGAGCCGTTCACCCTTCCCGACGTCCCCGTCGTGGTGTGGATGCCGTCGCGCCTCCCCTCCCCCGGCGACCCCCTCCTGGGCCACGCCGACCGGCTGATGGTCGACAGCCGGGCCGTTCCCGGCGGCGCCGACGCCCTGCGGCGCATCGCCGTCCTCAGCCGTCGCCTGCAGGTGACCGACCTCTCCTGGACCCGGCTGGCCCCGTGGCGGAGCCTGCTGGCCGGCTTGTTCGAGGGAGGGGTCAACCGCCGCTTCCTCTCCGGCGTGCAGCGGGTGGACGTCTCCGGCAACTCCGGCCCCCGCCACCTCCTGGGCGGCTGGCTCCTGCGCCGCCTGCGCCTCGGCACCGACATGGTGGCGCTCACCCCGGCTGAGCACGTGTCCATCCGCATCACCGCCGTCGCCGACGGGAGGACGGGCACCTTCGTCGTGGAGCGCACCGGCGCGGAGCGGGCCATCGAGTCCTGCATCGACATCGACGGCGGGTCGTGTGTGCGCCAGACTCTGTTGATGCGCCGCCAGTGGCCGGCTCTGTCCCTGGCGGAAGCCCTCACCGCCGTGGGCACCGACGAGAGCTACGGCGACGCCCTGGCCGGCGCCCTGGAGCTGCGGTGAACGGCGAGGTCATCCTCGTCGAAGACGTCGCCGCCGAGTTCTCCGAGCGGGTGATCGAGGCGTTCCACCGCCGGCCCGAGGAGAGCTTCTCCCTGGTGCTCTCCGGGGGCGGCACGGCGGGCCGCTGCTACGAGCGGCTGGCCGCCGACGGCGCCGACCAGGTCGACTGGTGGCAGGTCGACGTGTACTGGGGCGACGAGCGCTGCGTGCCCCCCGAGCACCCCGCCTCCAACGAGCGCCTCGGCCGGCAGACGCTGCTGGAGCGGGTGGGCGCGGCCAACGCCATCTACCCGATGCGCTGCGCCGACGGCCCCGACCCGTACCAGCAGCGCATCGCCCAGGCCGGACGCCTCGACCTGGTGCACCTGGGCCTCGGCCCCGACGGCCACACCGCGTCGCTCTTCCCGAGCTCCCCGGCCCTCGACGCCGACCCGGGACGCCTGGTGGTGACGAACACCGATCCGACGGGCCGCAACCCCCACGAGCGCATGACCCTCACGTTCTCGGGCATCGCCCGGGCCCGGCTCGTCATCTTCACCGTCTCCGGCGAGGAGAAGCGGGAGGCCTTCGCCGGCGTGCGCGGCGGCGACCAGAGCCTGCCCGCGGCACGCGTGCGCGCCGACCGCATCGTCTGGCTCGTCGACCCCGCGGCTGCGGGTTCGCCCCCCTACGGAGAGAGCGGCTAGTGACCTGAGTCGTTAGTTCACCGAAACCTCGCAGGAGATTGCGTCTGAGTCGCGAACTCTCATCGTCACCGACGACGATGGAGGCAGCGAGGGGACGACGAGCGACCTTCGAGCTGACCGCAGACGAACGAGAGACGCTGGAGCGATGGGCGCGTCGACCCAAGAGCGCACAGGCACTGGCCTTGCGCTGTCGGATCGTTCTCGCCGCCGCTGACGGGGAGAACACGATCGA
>DASZOE010000451.1:0-4154 GCA_035550945.1 Acidimicrobiales bacterium | reverse complement strand
AACGGCGACGGCGTCGGGTTCCTCGGCTTCGTACCCTTCTTCGGGCCCTTCTTCGGGGCCCGGCCCGGCCTCGTAGCTCTCGGTGTCGTAGGCCGCAGCCTCGTAGCTCTCGGCTTCGTACGTCGAGGGCTCATAGGGGTCGGCTTCGTACGTCGCGGGCTCGTCGACCTCGGTCGTGCCGGCGTCGGGCGCCGATCCCTCGGCGGCCGGGGCCGCCCAGGAGGTCGGGCTCTCGAGATCGGCGGCGCCGACGTCGCTGGTGACGGGCTCCGACGGGGCCTCCGCGCTCCTCTCGGGCGCGGAGTCCGGGGTGGGCTGTGCGTGGTCCTCGGGTGACAAGGCCGGAAGCGTCCCTTCGGTCGGATGGCGGACTCGTGCGCGTTCGGACGTCACCCCGACCGTTGACCACCTAACTGCGCGAAGTCTATTGTGACCCCAGTTTCCGAGGGAAGGGGTTCAATGACAACAGCTGCAGTCGTGTTGACGGGGTGGTACGTGGGCTATGTCATCGCCGCCGTCATCATCACGGTTGTCGTCATCCTCGTCGGCGCCATCCTGGCCTTGGCCCGGCGCATCGGCGTGCAGGCCTCGGAGGTCACCGCCGCACTCGACGAGGCTCGAATCAACACCCTCCCGCTGTGGGAGGTCGACAAGATCAACACCGGTGTGCGTTCCATCACCCGCAGTGCCGAGCAGGCACGTCAGGTTCTCGGAGGCTAAGGCATGTTCTCGCTCGCATCGGAGCACCTGACCTTCTGGTCGATCACCCTCGGCCTCGGGGCCGTCGTGATCGCCGCGGTCATCCTGCTCCTCTTCCTTCTCGTGCAGTTCGTCAAGGACATCGACTTCAACGTCCGTGAGGCATGGGAGACGGCCACCCGGGTGGCCCAGAACACGGCCACCACGTGGATGCTGACCCAGCTCACCTCGCTCACCGCCGACCTGAGCGCCGAGGTGCGGCGCCACAGGGACCTTTTGAACGCCGCGTCCTCGGGAGGCCGTCGATGACCTGGAGGCTCATTCTCACCGTCGTCGAGATCGTCGGGCTGGTCGCGGTCCTGGCGATCTACCTGAGCGTCATCGCCCGCCTCCTGAACAGCATCTCGGCCAACCTGGCCCGCATCACCTTCGGTGTGCGCGCCGTCGAGACGCAGTGCGCGGTCATCGGGCCCGCCGTCGACCGCATCAACGGCAACCTGGCCGAGACGGCCAGCGGCCTCTCCGACGCGGCCGCCGCCGCCGAGCGCCTGGCCCGCTGACCACGCTTCCGTCGATCTCCTCCGCCCCGGTCCCTCCGAGAGGGCCGGGGCGGGATCGCGCGTGGAGACAGGAGGTGGTGGCGTGACCGACTGGCCGCTCCCCCCGTACTTCGAGCCCCGGGGACCGGCGGGCGACGACGCCGCCGTGGTCCGAGCCTTCCTCGCCGGCGAGCCCACCCCACCGCACTCCGAGCGCCTGCACGTGGAGGGCGACGTCCTCCGGGCCGACCGTGACGCGCCCGCGGCTCTGAAGATCGGCGCTCGGACCATCCTCGTGCGCACCGACCTCCCCGAGGACCTGGTCGAGCTGCGGGGCAGGATCGAGGAGGTCCTGGCCGCAGAGGGCCTGACCCTCCAGGACGAGGACACCAAGCTTGCCCTTCCGGTGGCCACGATGATGGTGGCGGCCCGCCTCTCCACGTGGGACCTGTGGGGTGCGGACATCGACCAGGCCTTCGCCGACCTGCGCCTGGCCGCGGTTGGCGGCCGGGACGACATCCTCCAGGGCGGGGGCCTGCCGCCGGTGGGCCCCGAAGGTTGAGCGGGATGCCCGAGCCACGTCGCCACCGCCCCGAGGCCGTGGTCTTCGACGTGGACGGCACCCTCGTCGACAGCGAGCGCCACGGCCACCGGGTGGCCTTCAACATGGCCTTCGAGGCCTTCGACCTCCCGTACCGGTGGGACGAGGAGGAGTACGGCGAGCTCCTTCGCATCACCGGCGGGCAGAACCGCCTCCACGCCTACCTCGGCGAGCAAGGGATGCCCGACGAGGAGAGGGACGAGCTCGTCCCCGCGCTCCACAAGCGCAAGACGGAGATCCTCTCGGAGATGGTCGAGGAGCGGCGCATCGAGGTCCGCCCGGGGGTTTCGCGCCTTCTCGAGGAGCTGGCCGACGCCGGTTGCCGCCTGGCCGTCGCCACCACGGGCAGCCGGGCGTGGGTGGAGGGTCTGCTGCGGCAGCTGCTCGCGGGCGTGGAGTTCGAGGCCATCGTCACCGGCGACGAGGTGGAGGACCGCAAGCCCGACCCCGAGGCCTTCACCGAGGTGCTCGACCGCCTCGGCGTCACCGCCGTCGACGCCGTGGTCGTGGAGGACTCAGCGGACGGGCTCGAGGCGTCGGTCGCGGCCGGCCTGGCGTGCGTGGTGGTCGTCAACGGCTACACCGAGGACCACGACCTGGACGCGGCCGAGCTCGTCCTCGACGGTTTCGGGGAGCCCGATGCGCGGGCACGGGTCCTGGCGGACCGGGTGCAGAGCGGCTGCGAAGGCGTGCTCGATCTACAGGTCCTGACCCGCGTCCTGGAAGGAGGCCGGGGCCGAGGTAGCTAGGCGGTCGGGGCCAGGCTCTCGGCCAGCCCGACGAGGGCCCGCACCGCGGGGGCGTCGGGGGCGAGGTCGAGGGGCGCGACCCCCTTGCGGTCGGCCTCGACGATCTTGGGGTCGTCGGGCACGGCCACGACCTCACAGCCGGGGAACGCCGAGCGGATGATCTCGAGGTCGGCGTCGTCGCGCAGGCGGTTGGCGACCACGATCACTCGGGTCACGCTGCGGTCGCGGGCCAGGTCGACGGCCCGCATCCCCACCTCGACGGACTTGGGCGTGGGCTCGACCACCACCAGGACGGTGTCGACGCGCTGCTCGGAGAGGCGGGTCAGGGTGCCGACGCCAGCCTCGAAGTCGGCGACGACCACGTCATCGTCGAAGTCCACGGACCCGAGCAACTGCTCGGGAGAAAGCCCACATCAAAGTCAGCCGGGTTCGGGGTTGTCGATGCGGCTGACGACGGCCAGGCGCACCCCGTCGGGGCCAGCGGACCCGTAGCGCTCGACGAGGGTGTCCCAGCTGGCGGCGTGCTCCTCCTGGCCCTCGTCGAGGGCCTGGCGCATCGAGACCAGGCGTTCGGTCTCGTCGTCGCCGACGCCGAGGGAGATCCCGAGGTTGGGGTTGGAGTCGCAGTCGAGGGCCACGACCGACTTGCCCTCGCGGGCCAGAGTGCGGGCGATGACCGACGACGTGGTGGTCTTGCCCGATCCTCCCTTGCCCACGACGGCCAGCTTCAACGCACCATCTCCCCGCTCAGCAGCTCCGCCAGGGATTCTACTGCCTGGACCGCCGGACAGTCGGGGGCGGCGTCGATCGGCGCCCGCCGTCGGCGCTCGGCCTCGGCCAGGGCCTCGTCCCACGGCACCGCGGCCACCACCTCGAGCCCGGTGCGGCGGGCGATGACGTCGACGTCGTCGGGCTCCCGCACCTTGCTGGCGACGGCCACGACCCGCTGGGGCGCGCTCTCGAGGTCGGCCATACGGGCCAGCCGCCGGCCCGAGAGCAGGGAGTGGGCGGTGGGCTCGACCACGACGAGGACGGTCTGGGCGAAGTCCCCCCAGCCGGTGAACGCCTGGCGGGTCCCGCCGGGGAGGTCGCCGACCACGTTCCAGCGGTCGGCAGGGAGGCGGCGGACGATCCCGAGGAACGCCATCTGCGAGCGTCCGAGCTGGGGGTTGCCGCCCCTGATCTTGCCGAACTGGAGGAACCGCACACCGTCGGGGGCGACGACCGCGTAGCGCTCGACGGCGTCGCCGGGTTCGAGGTCGGGACGGAGCCGGAACCGGGGCCCCCCCTCGCCGGGCTGGCGCTCGACGACGATGTCGTCGGGCAGGGGGGCGTCGTCGGACTCGAGGCCGAGCGAGAAGGCCAGGCCGGGAAGGGGATCGGAGTCCACCGCCAGGACGGGGGTGCCCCGTCGGGCCAGGACCCGGGCCAAGGTGCCGGCGATGGCCGACTTGCCGGACCCGCCCTTGCCCACGAACGCGACTTTCACGGTTGCTGCCCTCCCTTCGTGGACCGCCGACGGGCTCGACTGTAACCGTGCCGCACCGGGGGCCGAGGGCCCGGGGC
>DASZOE010000450.1:0-5543 GCA_035550945.1 Acidimicrobiales bacterium | reverse complement strand
CACCTGGACCACGGCGAGCAGGACGAGGGCCACCAGGGGGAGGACGAGGGCCAGCTCCACGGCGGCTTGGCCCTCGTCTCCCCTGCGCCGTTGTCTCGGGCGCGGGCCGGTCACGACGCCTTGTCGGTGACCGCCTCGACGACGGTGTCGAAGAGCTTGCCGATGAGATCGGTCTCGGTGGCCCAGGCCACGATCAGGAGGGCGACGGCGGCCGCCCCGAGAAGCACCAGGGCGTACTCCGCCGTGGTCTGGCCACGCTCGTCGATGCGGCGGCGGCGACCCCGGGCGGCGAGCTCGGAGGCGAAGGCGAGGACGGCGGCGTGGGCGTGGACGTAGATGGCGAGCATGGGGCTCCCTTTCTCGACAGGTTGACGGCTTTCTCGACGGGTTGACGGCGGTGTGGCGGCGGAGGGGAGGTCAGAGGCGCAGCGACCGCACGGCGCTGGCGACGAGGGGGGCCACGGTGAGCAGCCCGAAGGCGGGGAGGGTGCACGTGACCAGAGGGAAGAGGAGCTTCACCGGGACCTTGCGGGCCGCTTCCTCGGCCCGCCGGCGCCGGTCGCGCCGCACCTCGTCGGCCAGGCGCTCGAGCCCGGCCACCAGAGGGGCGCCGTAGCGCTCGGAGGCGACCAGGGCGGCCACGAGAGGTCGGATGGCCTCCCCGGCCCGGGCCGGGAGGTCGTCGAGGGCGTCGGCCAGCCGGCGGCCCCGGCCCGCCTCGTCGACGACCCGGCGCAGCTCGGCGGCCAGTGGCCCCGAAGCCCGGCGGGTGACGCGGGCCCGGGCCAGGCTCACGGTGAGCCCGGCGCCGACGGCCAGGACGAGGAGGTCGACGACGTCGGGAAGGTCGGCGGCGAAGGCGGCCTGGCGGCGCCGTTCGGCCCGGGAGCCCCGGACCGCGGGCGCGCACCAGGCCACGAGCCCGGCGGCCGGCGCGGCGAGGGGGAGGACGGGGAGGACGGCGGCCACCGCCAGCATGGCGCCGCCCAGCCGGCGGGCGGTGAGCGGCGACGCCGGCCGGTGGGCCCGGCGGAGGGCCCACGACCCCAGTCGTTCGGTGACCGCCCGCGGGGCCGGCGCCGAGGCCGCGGCGGCGCGCCCCCGCGGCGCCGGGCGCGGCGCCAGAGCCCGGACGCGGGCCGGCGCCGGGCGGAGCCGGGCCGCCCCGGCCACCACCACCGCGGCCCAGGCCCCGGCGAGGAGCAGCGCCGTCACACGACCACCCGGGAGAGCCGGCGCATCCACAGCCACCCGAGCCCGTCGAGGGCCAGCCCGAGCGTGAGCAGCAGGAGGCCGGGGACGGTGTGGAAGAGGAAGGTCGAGGTGCGGGGGTCGGTGGCCGCCGCGAAGGCGCCGAAGCCGAGCGGGGCGATCCCGATGATCACCGCCGAGAGGCGGGCCTGGGCCGACAGCGCCCGTACCTCGGCGGCCACCGCCAGGCGGTCGCGCAGGGTGGCGGCCACGCCGTCGACGGCCCGGGCCTGGGCCCCTCCCGTCTCGATGCCGAGGCACAGGGCGGCGACCGCGAGCCGGACGCCGGGCCGCGGTTGACGCCGGGCCAGCTCCTCGAGGGCGGCGACGAGCGGCGCGCCCCGCGCCGCCTGGGCCGAGACGAGGCGCAGCTCGCCGGCGAGGGGCTCAGGGGTGGCAGCCGCAGCTTCCCCCACGGCCTGGCGCACGGACGCGCCCGACCGCAGGGACCGGGCCATGGCCTCGAGGGCGGCCGGGAGGGCGGCCTCCAGGCGGGCCGCCCCGCGGCCCCGGCGGGCCCGGAGGGCGAGGACCGGGCCGAGGGCGACCGCGCCCACCACGAGCGCGGTCGGCAGGGGGCCTCCCACCACGAGGACGACGGCGAGGGACAGGCCGCCGGCGATCCACCACAAGGACCAGGCCACCGCCGGCTCCAGGTCGACGCCGGCGTCGGCGAGCGCCGGGGCCAGCCATCGGGGCGGTCGGCCCCCCAGACGGCGGAGGAGGCTCTCGACCGTCTGCGCCCCCTCGGCACCGCCGCCGCGGTCGAGACGGCGCACGACACCGCCCCGCGGCCCGGCGGCGAGGGCGAGACGGGTCAGCCCCCCGAGGGCCAGCACGAGAAGGGCGCACGCGAGGGGTCCGACGGCGGTCACGGCCGGGCCTCCACGGGCAGCCAGGCGGGATCGGCGGGCGGTGCCCCCGGTGCGCGCCGGGGTCGGCGAGGAAGGGCGACCACGCCGTCGGCCCGGGCGAGGGTGCGGGTGCGCCGGCCGCCCTCTGATCCGAGGATCTCGGAGTCGACGACCTCGGCCACCTCCACGACCCGGCGCGCGCCCCCCGGGCACCGGGCGACCTGGACGACGACGTCGAGGCCCGCCTCGACCTGGGTCCGGACGGCGGCGAGAGGCAGGTCGACGTCGCCCATGAGGACCATCGTCTCCAGGCGGCGGAGAGCGTCGGCGGGCCCGTTGGCGTGGCAGGTGGAGAGCGAGCCCTCGTGGCCGGTGTTCATGGCCTGGAGCATGTCGAGGGCCTCCGGGCCCCGGACCTCCCCCACCAGGATGCGGTCGGGCCGCATGCGCAATGCGTTGCGGACGAGGTCGCGCACCCGGACTGCGCCCGCCCCCTCGGCGTTGGGCGGCCGGGCCTCGAGGCGCACGACGTGGTCGCCGGGGAGCCGCAGCTCGGCCGCGTCCTCCACCGTGACCACCCGCTCGCCCGCCGGGATGCGCCCGCCCAGGGCGTTGAGGAGCGTGGTCTTACCTGCCCCGGTGCCGCCCGACACGAGGACGTTCAGGCGAGCGACGACCGCCCAGGAGAGGAGTTCGACCACCGCCGGCGGGGCGAAGGCCTCCAAGGGGAGGGCCCGGGCGCCGAACCGGCGGATGGTGAGGCAGGGGCCGTCGACGGCCAGGGGCGGGACCACCGCGTTGACCCGGGAGCCGTCGGGCAGGCGGGCGTCGACCAGCCGCGAGGAGCGGTCGACGCGCAGGCCGAGGGGCCCCACGACCTTCTCGATGAGGTGCTCGATGGCGGAGGCGTCGAGCACCAGCGGCACCCGCTCGAGCGTGCCCGCCCGCTCGACCCAGACCCGATGGGGGCCGTTGACCATGACCTCGGTGACCGAGGGATCGGCGAGGAGGGGCTCGATGGGACCGAGGCCCTGGACCTCGGCGAGGAGCTCTTCGACGACGCGCGCCCGCTGGCCCGTGCCGAGGAGCGGCGCCTCCTCGCCCACCAGCGCGGCGAGCCGCTCGACCCGGACCGGGCCCGACGCCTCGGCGAGGAGCCGGGCGTGCACCCGCGAGCGCACCGCGGCGGCGGCCGAGCCGTTGGCGGTGGTGCCGTTGGCGCCGCTCACGCGGCCCGCCGGAGAGAGCGCTCGAGGTTGCGCGGCACGCGGGTGGCGAGCAGCCCGGCGTCGACGGCGCGGGCCACGGCCGCGTCGTAGGGGACCTCGGCCCGGACGGGGACGTCGAGCACGTCCTCCACGTCGCGCCGGGTGAGAGAACGGCCCGGCTCGGCGATCAGGATGACGCCCGAAGGCCGGATGGGGGCCCGCTGCGCCCGCCGGAGCGCCAGGTAGCACGGCCGCAGGACCAGCAGGGACACGGAGGCCCCGGCGGCGAGGGCCAGCCCCGGCCCCGCCGCCGCCCGGCCGCAGTCGGCCACGACCGAGCGGCGGTCGGCGGCCAGCGCCGCGGCCAGAGCGGACGCCCGGGCGGACTCGGCGGCCTCCGCCCCGTCGGCGTCGGTGCCGCCTCGGGGGAGGACACGGAGGTGGGGCCCGACCTCCACCGCGAGCCGGGCGAGGGCGGCGTCGGGGACGGCGGTGCCGGCCGCGAGCCAGTCGGCGAGGCCGGGGCCGTCGGGCTCGGCGCGCCCCAGGGCGGCGGGGACGTCGCCCGCCAGGTCGGCGAGCAGAGTGGGCCCCGTCGAGGCGAGGACCAGAGCCAGGCCGGCGGAGACGACGGTGGTGCCGCTTCCGCCCTTCGGCGACCAGCAGGCGATGAGCACGGGAACCCCTCCCCGGGCGCGCAGCAGGCATGAGGGGGGAAGGGACGGCGGTCACGGTAGAGGGCCGGGACCCGGAAGTGCAAGGGCCGGCCCCACGATTCTTCTGCGGGACCGGCCGCATAGGCGAGCCGGCACGGAGCCGGCCGCAGATCAGATGGCGCGAACCTTCTTGGCGGCGAAGACCCCGAGCGCGACCAGGACGGCGATGATGAGCAGCTTCTTCATGGCGTCCACCCTAGCCCCCGGCCACCGCCCTGCATAGGGGCCGGTAGCCTGCATGGTGGAGGTGTCCGGGCGCCTGGTGGGCCCCACCGCCTTCAAAGCGGCTGGGACGGGTGCTCCCCGTCCGGCGGGTTCGATTCCCGTCCACCTCCGCCGGAGCCGAACTGGCGGTGGATGTGCGCGCTGGAGCGCGTGTATCCACCGCCGGTTCGCGGGGAAGGGCAGGCCCGCCCGCCGCTAGACGGCCAGGAGGTCGCGCGCCCCGGTGTCGCTCGAGGGGTGGCGGAGCTTCGACATGGCCCGGGCCTCGATCTGGCGGATGCGCTCCCGAGTCAAGTTGAAGTGCTCGCCGACCTCCTCCAGGGTGCGGGGTTCGCCCCGGTCGAGGCCGAAGCGCAGGCGCAGGATCTCCCGCTCCCGCTCGTCGAGGGGGCCGAGCAGCTTGGAGATCTCCTCGGGGAGCAGGGCCGTGGCCGCCACCTCGAACGGCGACTCGGCCGAACGGTCCTCGACCACGTCGCCGAGCTCGGCGTCACCGTCCTCGCGCAGCGGCTCCGACAGCGAGAGGGGCTCGGCCGCGAAGCGCAGGGCCTCGGTGACCTTGTCCTCGGGCATCTCCACCTCGGCGGCCAGCTCGGAGAGCGTGGCCGGGCGCCCGAGCTTGAGCTCGAGGCGGGCCCGGGCCTTCTGCAGCCGGGCCAGGGTGTCGCCCGCGTGCACCGGCAGCCGGATCGTGCGCCCGGTGTTGGCGATGCCCCGCGTGATGGCCTGGCGGATCCACCAGGTGGCGTAGGTGGAGAACTTGAAGCCCTTCCGCCAGTCGAACTTCTCGACCGCGTGCATGAGGCCCAGGTTCCCCTCCTGGATGAGGTCGAGGAGGGGCAGCCCCGACGCCTGGTACTTCTTGGCGATCGAGACCACGAGGCGCAGGTTCGACTTCACGAACGTCTGCTGGGCCAGCGTGCCCTCCTGGGCGACGCGGCGCAGCTCCCGGCGGCGGCCCTGGGCCATGCCGTTGCCGTCGCTCTCGATGCTGCAGCGCGCCGAGTTGCCCGCCTCGATGGCCTTGGCCAGGCGGACCTCGTCGTCCTTGGTGAGCAGCGGGTACTGCCCGATATCGGTGAGGTAGAGCCGGACGAGGTCTTCCTCGTCCCGCTCGACTCGCTCCTTGGGCAAGATGAGTCCTCTTCGTCTCCGGGGATGTCTACAGGGGGATCTCTGCGGGCATTGGATCAACGTCCTGCAGAACGCGATGATTCCGGCCGGCCGGGTCGGGCCCCGTAGTGATCAACCCCTATCTTACCCCAGCGGTCAACCCCCCCCTACTCTCT
>DASZOE010000449.1:0-4271 GCA_035550945.1 Acidimicrobiales bacterium | reverse complement strand
GTTCGACGCCCGCTCCGGGGCGCACAAGAATGCGGCTGTCCGCCCGCCGGCGAGGAGACCCCCACGAGCGACGACGAGGGAACGGGAGTCCACAGCGCCTTCGAGCGCACGGTGGAGGAGGGCGAGGACCGCCTTCTCAAGTCGTGGCCCCAGCTCTTCGCCACCGGCCTGGTCGGGGGCATCGACGTCGCCTTCGGCGTCTTCGCCCACATCCTCGTCGTGTACCACACGCACAACCCCCTGCTGGGCGCCATCGCCTTCACCATCGGCTTCTTCGCCGTCACCCTGGCCAACAGCGAGCTGTTCACGGAGTCCTTCCTGGTGCCGGTCGCCGCGGTGGTGGCGGGGAAGGCGGGCGTGCGCCACCTGGCCCGCCTCTGGGGATTCACACTTGTCTTCAACCTGATCGGGGGGTGGGTCCTCACCGGGCTGACCATGGCCGCGCTCCCGAAGTTCCGGGAGGCGGCCGCAGAGGTGGCCGGGCACTACATCGAGATGGGCATCGGCTGGAGCTCGCTCGCCTCCGCCCTCCTGGGGGGCGCGGTCCTCACCCTGATGACGTGGATGGAGCGGTCGACCCCTTCGGTGCCGGCCAAGCTCGTGGCCGTCTTCTCCGTCGGCTTCGTCGTGGCCGCCGCCCCGCTCGCCCACGCCGTCGTCAGCTCCCTCGAGGCGTTCTCCGCCCTCCACGCCGGGGCCCCGTTCGGCTACCTCGACTGGCTGGGAGCCGAGGCCTGGACGGCGACGTGGAACCTCGTCGGCGGGCTGCTGTTCGTCACCGCCCTGCGGCTGGTGCAGGTCGGCGTGGGGCAGGTCGACGAGAAGCGCGGCGACGAGGGGCAGCGCACCATCAAGGAGGCCAGCCGGGGCGACAACCCGGGCTCGGCCCCGGACGCGTGACCCCTCCCGGCCCCCGGACCCTGAGGGTCCTTCCGGGCTCCTAACATGGGTCGCGCTCCGAGAAGGAGGTAGGAGATGCCCGACATGCTGGCCGGGGCCGTCTGCGTCATGTGCTCGAGAGGCGTCCACTGGGAGGCAGGCCGGGTGGCGTGCGACGGCTGCGACCTGCCCACCGACTGTTGCCTCTGCGAGCCGGTGCCCGTCGGCCAGGCCCAGGGCCGGACCCGGTCCTGAGCGGGCCCCGTCCCCCCGCTTGAGCCCGGCCGTCGACGAGAGCCTCGAGGGCTACGCCGCCGAGCACAGCACCCCTGAGCCCGAGCTCCTCGCCGCCGTGGCGGCCGAGACCCGGGCCATCCTCAGCGATCCCCAGATGATGGTCGGCCCCCTCGAGGGCCGGTTCCTCGAGATGCTCGTGCACCTGAGCGGGGCCCGGCGGGTCCTGGAGATCGGCACCTTCAGCGGTTACTCGGCCCTCTCGATGGCGGCCGCCCTCCCTCCCGACGGCCGTATCGTCACCTGCGAGCTGGACCCCGAGAGGGCCGCCGTCGCCCGCCGCCACTTCGACGCCAGCCCGTGGGCCGACCGCATCGAGGTCCGGGTCGGGCCCGCGCTCGACACCGTCGCGACCCTCGAGGGGCCCTTCGACCTCGTCTTCGTCGACGCCGAGAAGACCGAGTACCTCGACTACTACGAGGCCGTGCTGCCGCTCCTCTCGGAGCGGGGCGTGATCGCGGTGGACAACGTCCTGTGGTTCGGGAGGGTGCTCGATCCCTCCGACCACAGCGAGTCCACCCGGGCCATCCGGGCCTTCAACGACCACGTGGCCGGCGACGACCGGGTGGTGGCCGTCATGCTCACGATCCGCGACGGCGTCACCCTCATCCGTCGCCGGTGACCGCCGCCGCCCCGGCGCGGGCGTGGTAGCTCGACCGGGTGAGAGGTGACGCCTGGACGTGGGCGAAGCCCAGGGCTCGGCCGGCGGCGGCCAGGTCGGCGAACTCCTCCGGGTGCCACCAGCGGGCGACGGGCAGGTGGCGGGCCGTCGGGCGCAGGTACTGCCCGAGGGTCAGGATCTCCACGCCGACGTTGCGGAGGTCGGCCATGGCCCCGAGCACCTCGTCGGCGGTCTCGCCCATGCCCAGGATGATCCCCGACTTGGTGACCAGGCCGGCGCGCCGGGCTTGGGCCAGCACGGCCAGGCTGCGGGCGTAGGACGCCTGGGGGCGGACGGCCCGCTGCAGGCGGGCGACCGTCTCCAAGTTGTGGTTGAAGACGTCGGGGCGGGCCCCGAAGACGGTGTCGAGGGCGTCGGGGTCACCGCCGAAGTCGGGGACCAGGAGCTCGACCGCGGTCCCCGGGCAGCGCCGGCGCACGGCGGCGACCACCGCCGCAAACGCACCCGCGCCCCCGTCGGCCAGGTCGTCGCGGGCCACGGCCGTCACCACCGCGTGGGCCAGGCCCATGGTGGCCACCGCCTCGGCCACGTGCTCGGGCTCGCCGGGGTCGAGGGCGTCGGGGTGGCGGGTGTCGACCAGGCAGAAGGCGCAGGACCGGGTGCAGCGGGCGCCGTTGATCATGAATGTGGCCGTCCCGTCGGCCCAGCACTCGAAGATGTTCGGGCAGCCGGCCTCCTCGCATACCGTGTGCAGGTCGAGGGTCCGCATGGTGCGCCGCACCTCGCGGTAGCGGGGCCCGAGGTCGGCCTTCACCCGCAACCACGGGGGCTTGGGCTCGGACACCGCCACCCCGCCGTCGGGGTCGACGCCCGCCCGGGCCAGCCGGCCCCGCAGCCGCACCGGCACCGAGCCGTCCTCGAGGTCGGCCTGGCCTCCGGAGCGGCTGTCGAGGTCGGCGAGACGGGGGGGCCCGACGACGTCCTGGCGCTCCACCCGCCCGCCGCCCCACCGGGCGGCGGCGCGGGCGACCACGGCCTCGAGCGCGTCGGCCATGTCCACGTCCACGCCTTCGGCGGCCAGGGAGGTCACGCCCTTGTCGGGGATCCCGCAAGGGACGATGTGGCCGAAGTACGAGAGGTCGGGGTGGATGTTCAGGGCGAACCCGTGCATGGTGCGACCCCGGCTCCGCCGCACGCCGATGGCGCACACCTTCCTCGGGTCGGGACCGTCGGGCTCGACCCACACCCCGGGGTAGCCGTCGAGGCGGCCGACGGCGGTCAGGCCCAGGTCGCGGCAGACGTCGATCACCAGCTGCTCGACGGAGCGCACGTGGCCCGGCGTGGCGCCCGGGGCGCTCGGGACGGACAGCAAGGGGTAGCCGACGAGCTGGCCGGGGCCGTGGTAGGTGACGTCGCCACCCCGGTTGGTGGTGACCAGCTCGGCGCCCACCGAGGCGGGCGGGACGAGGACGTGGGCAGGCGACGCCCGCAACCCCAGGGTGTACACGTGCGGGTGCTCGAGGAGGAGGAGGTAGTCGTCGCGGGCCCGCTCGAACAGGGCCGACTGCAGGCCGTGGCCGTCGCCGAACGGCACCCGCCCCAGCCACCGCACCCGCAGCCCGCCGGAGGGGGCAGGGTGAGCCGACGCGCTCATGGAACGACAGCCGCGAGGGTCAAAGCTCCTCGGACCAGTCCCGCGCCTCGAGGACGGCCTTGCAGCGGGCGAGGAAGGCGGCCGCATAGGCGCCGTCGAAGGCCCGGTGGTCGAAGGAGAGGGCCAGGTTCCCGACGGGGTGCACGGCCACCGCGTCGGTGCCGTCGGGAAGCTCGACGGCCACCGGCCGCTTGCGGACGCCGTCGGTGGCCAGGATCGCGACCTGAGGCTGGTTGATCACCGCCGCGGTGAGCAGCGTGCCGAACGGGCCGGGGTTGGTGATGGTGAAGGTGCCGCCCGAGATGTCGTCGGCGGTGAGGTCCCGGGACCGGGCCCGCCGGGCCAGCTCGGAGATCGTGCGGGCGATGGCGGGCAGGCGCTTGTCGGCGGCGTCCCGCACGACGGGGACGATGAGGCCCTCGAAGTTGAGGTCGACGGCGACGCCGAGGTGGATCCGGCGGTGGACGATCAGCTCGTCGTCGCCCACCGACGCGTTGACGTGGGGGAACTCGGCGATGGCGTCGATCACGGCGCGGGCCACGAACGGCAGGTAGGTCAGCGAGAAGCCCTCTCTGGCCTTGAAGCTCTGGCGGACGGCATCGCGGGCTCGGTCGACGCCCACGAAGTCGACCTCGGTGGCGATCAGAACGTGGGCGGCGGTGGCCTGGGAGCGCACCATGTGCTCGGCCGTGCGCCGGCGGATGTTCGAGAAGGGGACGACCTCGTCGTCGGCCCCGGCCCGGATGGCGGGCCCCGCGGCCTGCGGCGCGGCAGCCGCCCGGCTCGGCGCCGAGGGGGCGACGGGGCTCGGTGCCTGCGGCT
>DASZOE010000448.1:0-8878 GCA_035550945.1 Acidimicrobiales bacterium | reverse complement strand
GCGGCTGGCGTCCGCCGCGTTCCTCGTGGGCCACAACGAGGAGAGCTCCGAGGCCTGGATCCGGGCCCATCAGGAGTGCGCCCGGATCGGGGAGGTCGCCCGGGCGGCCCGCAGCGCGTTCTGGCTCGCCTTCGCCTTCTTGAACGGCGGGGACCTGGCTCGCGGCGGTGGGTGGGTCGACCGGGCCCAGCGCCTCCTCGACGAGCGCAAGCTCGACTGCGTCGAGCAGGGCTACATGGCCTACGCCGCCGCCCTCCGCAGCACCTTCTCGGGCGACGTCGAGGCCGGCCACGCCGGCTTCCGCCGGGCCGCGGGCATCGGCGATCGCTTCCGTGACCCCGAGCTCACCGCCCTCGCCCGCATCGGGGAGGGCCGGTGCGCGATCTACCTCGGCGACGTCGAGGGGGGCGTGGCGCTCCTCGACGAGGCAATGGTCGCGGTGGGTGCCCACGAGGTCTCGGCCATCGCGGTCGGCGACGCCTATTGCACGGTCATCGAGGGCTGCCAGGAGCTGTTCGACGTGCGCCGGGCGCAGGAATGGACGGCCGCCCTCAGTCGGTGGTGCGACTCGCAGCCCGAGCTGGTGCTCTACCGCGGCCAGTGCCTCATGCACCGGGCCGAGATCATGCAGCTCCGGGGCGCCTGGTCCGACGCCCTCGAGGAGGTGGAGCGGGCCTGTGGTCGCCTCGGCCACACCCCCGGGCATCCCGCCCTCGGCACCGCGTCCTACGTGGCGGGGGAGCTCCACCGGCTCCGCGGAGAGTTCGCCGACGCCGAGGGCGCGTACCGCACGGCCAACGAGCTGGGACGCGACCCCCAGCCCGGGCTCGCCCTCCTCCGCCTGGCCCAGGGTCGGGTGGACGCCGCCGTCGCCGCCATACGGCGGGCGCGGGACGAGGCCGAAGGCCCGGCGGCGCGGGCCAGGGTCCTGGGCCCGTACGTGGAGATCGTGCTCACCGCCGGCGACGGCGGGGGGGCGCGGGCCGCGGCCGACGAGCTGGTCGCGGTCACCAGCGAGCTGGACGCGCCGTTGCTGCATGCCCTCACCGCGCGCGCCACCGGAGCGGTGCTGCTCACCGAGGGCGACCCCCACGGTGCACTCCTGTCGCTCCGCCGGGCGTGGCGGGCGTGGCACGAGCTCGAGGCCCCGTACGAGGCCGCCTGCACCCGGGTGCTGATGGCGCTGGCGTGCCGGGCCCTCGGTGACGAGGACGGCGCCGAGATGGAGCTGGACGCCGCCCGCGCCGCGTTCGCGGCGCTGGGTGCCCTCCCCGACGTGGCCCGCGCCGAGTCCCTGTCCCGCGTCTCCGAGCGGACGCTCCCCGGCGGTCTCACCGCACGCGAGGTCGAGGTGCTCGAGCTGGTGGCCAAGGGGAAGACCAACCGCCAGATCGCCGACGACCTGGTGATCAGCGAGAAGACGGTGGCGAGCCACCTCAGCCACATCTTCACCAAGCTGCAGGTCCCGTCCCGCGCCGCGGCCACCGCCTACGCCTACGAGCACGGCCTGGTCTGAGCCCGCCGCCGGCGTCAGAAGCCGCGGCCCCCGACCCGGCGCTTCTCGAAGGCCGGGCAGTCCCGAGGACAGCCGCCGGCGACGGAGGCGCCCACCGCGCAGCGGAGGAGGACGGGGCCGTCCGAGGTCGTCCTCGTCGACGCGTGCTCGCAGTCCGTCCGCACGGTGACGTCGGTCAGCAGCCCGTCGAGGTCGGCGTCGGTGAGGACGGGGACCGGCTGGCTCGCCTCGGCCTTCGCCTGGCGGTTCGCCTTCTGCCGCTTCCGCTTGCCGGTGCCCACTCCCCCAGCTTGCCCCATCGGCGGATTTCTCGGCGCGAGCCCGTCGGAGAAGTCGCCGCCCGGACGACTATGGAGCTGTGAGCGGGCAGCCGTCAGCCGTGGGTGACCCCCGCGCCGCCCTGGTGGACCTCTACGACATCGCCCTCCCCCACGTCTACGGCTACCTGCTGGCCCGTTGCGGCACGAAGGCGCTGGCCGAGGACCTCACCGCGGAGACGTTCCTCGCCGCCGTCGACGCCGTCGGCGGCGAGGACCCGCCCACGCTCAGCGTCGCCTGGATCATCGGGGTGGCCCGCCACAAGCTCGTCGACCACTGGCGGCGCCAGGCCCGGGACGAGCGCAACCTGCACGCCCTCGTGGCCGACGACCCGCCCCCGGAGGACCCGTGGGACGTGGAGCTCGACGTGGTCCGGGCCCGCGAGACGCTCGAGCGCCTGGGCCCCCACCACCGGGCCGCCCTCACCCTCCGCTACCTCGACGACCTCCCGGTCCCCCGGGTGGCGGCGCTGCTGGAGCGCACGGTGCACGCCACCGAGGCCCTGCTCGTGCGGGCCCGTGCCGCCTTCCGGCGCGCCTACGGAGAGGAGGCCGGCGATGGCTGATCCGTTCGAGGCCCTGCGGGCTCCCGTCGTCCCCGCCGACCCCGACCGCGGGTTCGCGGCCCGCCTGCGCGCCCGCATCCAGGAGGCGCTCGGGCCGGCCGTGCCCCAACCGATCACGGGGCTGAACCCCTATCTGGCGGTGGCCGACGCCCGGCGGGCGCTGGCCTGGTACGCCCAGGCGATGGGCGCCCGGTCGCGGGGCGAGCCCATCGTCATGCCCGACGGCCGAATCGGCCACGCCGAGCTCGAGCTCGCCGGCCACGTCCTCATGCTCGCCGACGAGTTCCCCGAGATGGGCGTGAGCGCGCCGCGAGCCGGACAGGGCGCGGCGGTGACGTTGCACCTCACGGTTGCCGACGTCGATGCCGTCACCTTCCGGGCGGTCGACGCCGGAGCCGACCTCGAACGGCCCCCGGCCGACTACCCCTACGGGCGCAACGCCGTGATCCTCGACCCCTTCGGCCACCGCTGGATGTTCTCCTCGGAGCCGGCCTCGACCCCGGCGAGCGGCGAGGCGGCGCTGCGGACGGGCGACGTGGCCTATGTGTCGCTCTGGGTGCCCGACGTGGAGCGGGCCGCGGCCTTCTTCGGCACCGTTCTGGGCTGGCGGTACGGCCCCGGCAGCTCGGCCCAGGGCCGCCAGGTGCAGGGGGTCACGCCGAACCACGGCCTGTGGGGCGGCCACGAGCGCAGCACCCTGTTCCTCTGCTTCGCGGTCGACGACGTCGAGGCCGCGCTGGGCCGGGTGCGGGCCGCGGGGGGCCGGGCCGGGGAGCCGAGGGCGGAGCCCTTCGGACGCGTCGCCGACTGCGTCGACGACCAGGGCCTGCCCTTCGCCCTGGTGTCGGTGACCGGTGGGGCGCGCACCGGCGGCGGAGGGCCCGCCGACGTCGCCTACATCACCATGGGCGTCGTCGACGCCGAGCGGGCCCGGGCCTTCTACGGCTCCGTCCTCGGCTGGCGGTTCACCCCGGGGCGGACGCCGGGTGGGTGGAACGTCGAGGACGTACAACCCATGATCGGCATGGCCGGCGGCCAGGACCCGCCGACCGTAATCCCCATGTACCGGGTGGAGGACATGGGCGCGGCCGTGGAGCGGGTGCGCGACGCCGGCGGCACGGCCACCGACCCCGAGCGTCAGCCCTACGGGGTGACCGCGGATTGCACCGACGACCAGGGAACGAGGTTCTGGATCGGCGAGCTGTGATTCGTCAGCTGGTGGGGGGGTACTGCGCTCCCTTCTGGCGGGCGGCCGTCTCGATCCTGCCGTGGAGCTCGTCGAGCACGGTCCTGACGTTCTCGCCCCCCTCGACGATCCGGCGGACGGCGGCGTTCATCTGCTCGCTCACGTCGGACCAGTAGATGACGTTGGGCCGGTACCAGCCGTTGGACAGCGCCTTCTGCACGGCGTCGAAGGTCTCCTTCTGAGCGGGCGGGACCGTCCCATAGGCGTCGTCGCGGATCGAGGGCCAGGCGTTGCGCTCGGCGAGCGTCTCCTGGGCCTCCTTGGACATCAGGAACTGGGCCAGCTCGACGGCGGCACGCCGCTGATCGGGAGAGACACCTCTCGGGATCCCGAGCACGTCACCGCCGATCACGTGGGCGGCCCGGTCCGGGCCCCGCCAACCCTCGTAGACGTCGAACCTGTCGAGCAGTCCCTGCTCGGCCAGCTGGGCGGTCGTGAACGGCCAGTTCTGGGCGTACCAGGCCGTCTCGCCGATGAGGTACTCGGGCTCGGTGTCGAACTTCCCGAGGAGGCTCTCCCGCGCCAGGAGCCCGTCCCTCCACATGCCTTGGATGAACTCGAAGGCCCGCACCGAGCCGTCGTCGTTGAGGATCAGGGGGTCGCCGCCGAAGGAGACGATCCACTCCGAGATCGTCACTGCCGCCGGGTCTCCCTGGGCCAGCGAGAGCGTGACCTTGGGCCCGCCGGCCGTGGCCCGGAGCTTCTGGGCCACGTCGCGGAGCTCGTCGGCCGTCGCCGGGGGCCTCGCGTTGGCACTGCCGAAGCGCTCGGTGTTCACGTAGGCGACCCGCACGTTGGGCCGGAAGGGGAGGAAGTACTGCTTGCCGTCGAACCGCTCCGGCGTCATGGCCTGCAGCACCTGGCTCGGGAGCTGGACGTCGGACAGGTCCTCGACCAGGTTCTCCTGGACCAAGACGGCGAGCGCCAGGTTGTCCTGGGCGAAGAGGTGGACGGTGGGTCGCCCGGCGCCGACGTCGACCCGCAGCTTGGCGGGGAGGTCGCTCGACGTGATGGCGGTGACGTTCACGTCTGCGCCGGTGCGGCTCTCGAACTGGCGGACGAGCTCGTCGATCGCCGCCTGCTCCTCCTGGGCAAGGGAGATGCTGAACGTGATGCTGGTGCCGGCCAGGTCACGCGTCGTTCCTCCTCCCGCCCCCTCTTCTTCGTCGTCGTCCCCGCATGCGGTCAGCGCCAGCAGCGGGATCAGCACCAGGGCCATCAGGTATCTGCGCATCGTGTTCCCTCTCTCTTCTCGTCGTTTCAGTCAGTTGCGACCCCGGACCCCTAACCCTTCACCGCGCCGGCCAGGGCGCCGGGCTTGAGGTGCTTCTGGAGGAAATAGACCACCAGCAGGATCGGAAGCGTCAGGACGGCGGCGATGGTCGCCATCTGTTGTCGGCTCCCGCGGTCGATGGCGCGGAACACCTCGAGCGGGAGGGTGTTCTGGTTGGTGGTGAGCAGCCGGGCGTAGAGGAACTCGTTCCACGAGTAGAGCCAGACGAACAGGGCGGCGACCGCGACCCCGGCCGCGGCCAGCGGGAACACGACGCGCAGCAACGTGCCGAACCGCGACGCGCCGTCGATGCGGGCCGCCTCCTCCAGCTCGCGGGGGATCGTCTCGAACGTGCCCACGAGGATCCACGTGATGAACGGGAGCGACCCGATGAGATGGGCGAGCACGAGGCCGACGTAGTCGTCGACCAGGCCCAGGCGGGCGAAGCGGGTGGCGACGGAGATGCCGGTGGCGAACTCGGGGAACATGCGCGTGACGAGCAGTCCGATGACCACCGTGTAGCGGAGGCCGCTGGGCAGGCGCGAGATCACGTAGGCGGCCGGCGCGGCGACGACGATCGCCAGCGCCGTGCTCAGGGTGGCGACGGCGAGGCTCTTGGTCAGGGGCCCCCACAGGGACCCGCTGTCGACGATCTGCCTCCAGAAGTCCAGGGTGGGGTCGGTGACCACCAGGTCGGGACGCTCGCCGAAGAGGGCCGAGCCGGGCGCCACCGAGACCATCACCACCAGGTAGATGGGGAAGAGGACGATGAGGGCGGAGACGACGACCCAGAACGGGAAGAGCACCTTGAGGGGGCGGTCGAGGCGATCACGGCGCCCGGTGCCCGGAGGGACGAGCCTCCCGACCGCCGTCATCGTGCCGTCTCCACCCGACGGGCCACGAAGCGCAGGTAGGCCACGATGAACACCATGATGAGGGCGAACAGGACGACTGCCCCGGCGGCGGCGGTGAACGGGTCGTTGGTCGGAGGCAGGTACCGGTCGGCGATGTAGGTCGACAGCACGGGCTCGATCCGCCCGGCGAGGACCAGGGCCAGCTCGAAGATCCGGAAGGCGTCGATCGCCCGCAGGATGAGAGCCATGGTGATGAAGGGCACCAGCATGGGCAGGGTGATGCGGCTGAAGCGCTGCCACTTGGTGGCCCCGTCGACGGCGGCGGCCTCGTAGACGTCGTCGGGGATCGACTGGAGGCCGGCCAGGAAGATCAGGGTGATCACTGGCAGGACCTTCCACATGTCGGCGATGGCGATGGTGAAGAGCGTCCGCCAACCACCCGCCACCGTCCACGCCAGAGGCTGGAACTCCCACTCGATGCCGGGCACGACGTTCACGACGTCGGACACCCAGAACAGCAGGCTGTTCAGGTAGCCCGACCGGGAGAAGATGAGCAGCATCACCGCGCCCGACACGATGGTGGGCACGCCGAGGGGCACCAGCACCAGCGTGCGGACGAGGCCCCGGAACCGGAAGGTGGCATTGAGCGTCAGGGCCACCGCCAGCCCGATCGAGAGCTCGAGGGCCAGCGACAGCAGGGCGACGATCACCGTGTTCTTGATCGCGGTGCGGAACACTTGCTGGTCGAGCACGTCGCGGTAGGTCTCGACCGAGGGAAACTGCCCGCCCCGCGGCCCGGAGAGCGACAGCCGGATCGTGTCGACGATGGGCGCGAGGGTGAGAACCAGGACGTAGACCACGAGGGGCGTCACGAGGGCGATCTCGAAGGCGTGCTTGCGGAACCACCGTCGTAGACCGCTCCTCGGCCGGTCGACGACTCCCCTCCGGGGTGCGACCACGACCTCTCCGCTCAACGGGGGATGGCCTCGCCGGAGCGCGGATCGAAGAGGTAGAGCCGGGAGACGTCGATCGCCAGCTTCGTGGTGTGGCCGGCGCCGACCAGCGACCGGGGATGGAGCCGGGCCGTGAAACCGACGCGGTCGGGCCGGGCCACCAACCGGGCGTCCGCCGGCCCCTCGCTCTCCGGCTCGAGGTCCGCCGCCAGGTCCACGGTGTCCTGCGTGCGGACCGGGGGCGCGTCGATCTCGAAGTGGGCGACCCTCTCCGCGCCCAGGTTCTCGACGAGGTCGATCTCGACCTCGACCCGGCCCCCGCTCACGTCGAAGGCCGCGAACTCGGGGTCCTCGATGTCCTCGGGGCGGATGCCCACCAGGACGTCCCCCTCCTGGCGGTCGGCGAGGGAGCGGGCCACGGCCGGCGGGAGCTCCACCTGGTGACTGCCGAAGCGCACCGCCAGGCGGCCGTCCTCGGCCACGACGCGGCTGGCGACGAGGTTCATCGCCGGCGAGCCGATGAACCCGGCGACGAACACGTTCACCGGCTTCTCGTAGAGCTCGTCGGGCGTCCCGAACTGCTGGAGCACGCCGTCCCGGAGAACCGCCACCCGGTCGGCCATGGTGACGGCCTCCACCTGGTCGTGGGTGACGTAGACGGTCGACGTGCCGAGGCGCTGGTGCAGCCGCCCGATCTCGCTCCGCATCTGGACACGGAGCTTGGCGTCGAGGTTCGACAGGGGCTCGTCCATGAGGAAGGCGGCCGGCTCCCGCACGATGGCCCGGCCCATGGCCACCCTCTGGCGCTGCCCGCCGGAGAGCTGCCGAGGCTTGCGCCCGAGCAGCTCGGTGATGGAGAGCAGCTCGGCGGCGTCCCTGACCCGCCGATCGATCTCGCCCTTGGCCACCTTGCGGAGCTTGAGGGCGAAGGCCATGTTCTGGAACACGGTCATGTGCGGGTACAGCGCGTAGTTCTGGAACACCATGGCGATGTCGCGCTCGGCCGGTGAGAGGTCGTTGACCACCCGGTCACCGATGCGGATGACGCCCGACGTGATCTCTTCGAGCCCGGCGACCATCCGCAGCACGGTGCTCTTCCCGGAGCCGGAGGGCCCGACGAGCACGACGAACTCCCCGTCCTCCATCTCGAGGTCGAGATCTCTGACTGCCACCGTTCCGTCGGGGAAGGACTTGCCCACACCCTCCAGAACGATCACCGCCAAGGCTGGCTCCTCTCGTCGAGGTCAGAGTACCGCCGTGCGTCCTGATATCTCCGGACACGCCGCCCCCGCCGGGGACCCGGCGCCACCCGAGATGAGCGGCCCGCCCCCTCACCGTACGAGGCGGATCTCTCGGAGGCCGACCGTCACCGGCCGTGCGAGCATGCGGCCGTGCGCTTCCAGGCCGAGCACCGGTTCCCCGCGGCCCCCGAAGCGGTGGCCGCGCTCCTCGTCGACCCCGAGTTCCACGAGGGTCTGGAGCTCCCCGACCTGGCGCTGCTCGACGTGGTCGACCACCGCGTTGACGGCGGAGAAGCGCTCCTGTCGCTCCGGTACGAGTACGTCGGGCACCTCGAGCCCGTCGCCCAACGCCTCGTCGGCCGAGCCCAACTCACGTGGATCCAGGAGGCCGTGGTCGACCGGGTGACCGGCGACGGCCGCCTGCGCTTCGCGGTCGAGGGCCACCGCGACCGCCTCTACGGCAGGGCCCAGTTCACGCTGCGGCCCGACGGCGACGAGACGGTGTGGGCGCTGCACGGCGAGGTGAAGGTCCGCGTGCCGTTGGTCGGGAGCACGGCCGAACGCCGCATCCTCGACGGCGTCCTCCGGCGCCTCGACATCGAGGCGCAGCAGATGACCGAGCGGCTCCTCGCCCAGCCGTGAGCTGCGAACGGCGGACGATGTATGTCCCCGGCCCTCCGCCTCAGGTCCTCGGCACGACCTCGTGGAGGTGCACCCACCAGTCGTCGAGGCGCCCGCCCTCGGGATGCACGTAGGTGGCGGGTCTCAGGTCCAGGCCCCGGGCCGTCACCGCCAGGTCCGGTCCGGGCGGCGCCGGTCGGCCGCAGCCGGTGAGGCGCCGGCCCCGGGCGTCGGTGAACACCAGGCCCTCGGCGTCGTCGGCGTCGCCCTCGACGCCGAGCAGGCCCCGGT
>DASZOE010000447.1:0-3660 GCA_035550945.1 Acidimicrobiales bacterium | reverse complement strand
CTCCGCGGGACCGAGCGTCGGTTCGGGCTGGATCTGCCCCGTCCAGGGGCCCCGGGCGTTCAGCAACGACTACGGCGCGCCCCGCGGCGGTGGGCGCCGCCACCAGGGCAACGACATCCTGGCCGCCCGGGGCACGCCCGTCGTGGCCAACGTCGCCGGCGTCGTGACCCACCGCAACGGCGCGGTCAGCGGCCTGGCCTACTACCTCGCGGGCGACGACGGCAATCGCTACTTCGGTGCCCACCTCGACTCGTTCGGCGCCAGCGGCCGGGTGAGCGCGGGGACGGCGATCGGCACCGTCGGTACCACCGGGGACGCCGCCGGCGGGCCGCCACACCTCCACTTCGAGATCCACCCCGGCGGCAGCGGGAACGTGAACCCGTACCCGACGCTCACCCGCTACTGCTGAGGCCGGACGGTGCCTTCCACATGGAGCGGCATCGAGCGACCTGCAGCCGCGACGGCTCAGGCGCTCGTGGCGTCGAGGTGCTGCAGGAGGTCGTGGGCGGCCAGCTCCACGGCCTTGTGCCGCCACTCGGCGGCCCGGTAGTGGCAGGCGATCAGCCCCGAGCGGTGGACGCGCCGGAAGTCGCCGTACACGAACCCGTACCTCGCCTTGGTGTGGTCGGCGGCCCCGCCGGTCAGCCCCAGGTGCCACTCGGCGTAGTCCTCCCAGGAGTGCGCCTCCAGGAAGGTGTTCTCGTCGGCGGCGCTCGGTTGGGCCTCGCCCCAGTCGCTGTCCAGCACGTACTGCCGGGCATCGATGAGGCGCCGGGCTCGGGCCACGGCCCGCTCGTTCACCGAGTAGGAGGCCATCGCCCATTCTGTCCGACCCGCCGGTCCCGGCAGCTGTCCCGCCCGGCGTAGGATTGGAGAACGAGGGTCACCGATGTCCGCTGAAGCGCACCCCCTCCAGGAGCTGGAGAAAGTCGTCATCCGCTTTGCGGGTGACTCCGGCGACGGCATGCAGCTCACCGGCGACCGGTTCTCGATCTCGAGCGCGCTGTTCGGGAACGACCTGGCCACCGTTCCCGACTACCCGGCCGAGATCCGGGCTCCGGCGGGGACCCTGGCCGGGGTCTCGGCCTTCCAGATCCACATCTCCGACCACGACATCCTCACGCCCGGTGACGCGCCCAACGTCCTCGTCGCCATGAACCCGGCCGCCCTCCGAGCGAACGTCGACGACGTGTCGCCGGGCAGCGCCCTGATCGTCAACGCCGACGCCTTCAACGAGCGCAACCTGGCCAAGGCGGGCTACGACGGCAATCCCCTGACGGACGGGTCGCTGAGCGGGTTCACCGTCTACGAGGTGCCCATGACGTCGCTGACGCTGGAGGCCACCAAGCCCAGCGGGGCCAAGTCCCGGGACGCCGAGCGCAGCAAGAACTTCTTCGCCCTGGGGCTGCTCTCCTGGATGTACACCCGGCCCACCCACCTCACGCTGGAGTGGATCGAGAAGCGGTTCGGCCGGAACCCGACGGTGGCGGAGGCCAACGCCCTCGCCTTCAAGGCGGGCTACAACTTCGGCGAGACGGCCGAGCTGGTCGGCGGCCCCTACGAGATCAAGCCGACCCGCTTCACGGAAGGGACCTACAGCAACGTCAGCGGCAACACCGCCCTGGCCTGGGGCCTCGTCGCCGCCGGCCACCTGGCCAAGCTGCCGCTGTTCCTTGCCTCCTACCCCATCACCCCGGCGTCCGACATCCTCCACGAGCTCTCCAGCCATCAGAACTTCGGCGTGCGGACGATGCAGGCCGAGGACGAGATCGCGGCGGTGGGCGCGGCCCTGGGCGCGGCCTACGGCGGCCACCTGGGGGTCACGACCACCAGCGGTCCGGGCATGGACCTCAAGGCCGAGACCATCGGCCTGGCCGTCAGCCTCGAGCTGCCCCTGATCGTGATCGACGTCATGCGGGGCGGGCCCTCCACCGGGCTCCCCACCAAGACCGAGCAGTCCGACCTGCTCATGGCCATGTTCGGCCGCCACGGCGAGGCCCCGTTGCCGATCGTCGCCGCCCAGACGCCCGGCCACTGCTTCTTCGCGGCCATCGAGGCGGCCCGCATCGCCCTCAAGTACCGCACGCCGGTGATCCTGCTGTCCGACGGCTACCTGGCCAACGGGGCCGAGCCGTGGCGGCTGCCGCGGGTGGAGGACCTCCCGGACATCAGCGTGCCCTACGCCACCGCGCCCAACCACACCACCCCCGAGGGTGCGCCCGAGTTCCTCCCCTACCTGCGCGACCCCGGCACCCTCGCTCGTCCCTGGGCCGTCCCCGGGACCCCGGGGCTCGAGCACCGAATCGGGGGCCTCGAGAAGGCGGACCGGACGGGCGCCATCTCCTACGACCCCGCCAACCACGAGCGCATGGTGCGGCTGCGGGCGGCCAAGGTCCAGGGCATCGCCGGGGACATCCCTCCGGTGGAGGTCGACGACCCCGACGGGCAGGCCGACGTGCTCGTCCTCGGGTGGGGCTCCACCTACGGGTCGATCGCGGCCGCCGTGGAGCGGCTGCGGCGCCGGGGCCGGCGGGTGGCCCACGCCCACCTCGTGCACCTCAACCCCTTCCCCGCCAACCTGGGCGAGGTCCTCTCCCGCTACCCCAAGGTGGTGGTGCCGGAGATGAACCTGGGCCAGCTGGCGATGCTCGTGCGGTCCGAGTTCCTCGTCGACGCCCGCCCGATCACCAAGGTCCAGGGCCAGCGGTTCCTCTTCTCCGAGGTGGAGGCCGCCGTTCTCGCCCTCATGGAGGAGCAATGACCGACACAGGAGTACCCGTCACCACCAAGAAGGACTGGGCCAGCGACCAGGAGGTGCGCTGGTGCCCGGGCTGCGGCGACTACTCGATCCTCACCGCGGTGCAGATGCTCATGCCCGAGCTGGGCATGCGGCGCGAGAGCACGGTGTTCATCTCCGGCATCGGCTGCTCGAGCCGGTTCCCGTACTACATGAACACCTACGGGGTCCACGGCATCCACGGGCGGGCCCTGGCCATGGCCACGGGCCTGGCCGTCAGCCGGCCCGACCTCGACGTCTGGGTGGTCACCGGTGACGGCGACGGCCTGTCCATCGGGGGCAACCACCTGATCCACGCCCTGCGGCGCAACGTCAACCTCACCGTCCTGCTCTTCAACAACCAGATCTACGGGCTCACCAAGGGCCAGTACTCGCCGACCAGCGAGGAGGGCAAGGTCACCAAGTCGACGCCGTTCGGGTCGGTGGACCACCCCTTCAACCCCGTCAGCCTGGCCCTGGGCGCCGAGGCCACGTTCGTGGCCCGCACCCACGACCTCGACCGGGCCCACATGATGGAGACCTTCCGGCGGGCCCACGCCCACCGGGGCTCGGGGTTCGTCGAGATCTACCAGAACTGCAATGTGTTCAACGACGGCGCCTTCGCCCGGGTCACGGGAAGGGAGACCCGCGCCGACATGCTCATCCCCCTCGTGCACGGCCAGCCCATCCGCTTCGGCGCCAGCGGGGAGAAGGGCGTCACCGTCGACGCCCAGGGCCGGGCCCGGGTGGTCGAGGTGGCCGACGTCGGCGAAGAGGCGATCCTCGTCCACGACCAGGCGCGCGACGAGCCGACCCTGGCGTTCATGCTCTCCCGCCTGGCCCGGGGACCGTACGAGCCCACGCCCATCGGCGTCGTCCGGGCC
>DASZOE010000446.1:0-1824 GCA_035550945.1 Acidimicrobiales bacterium | reverse complement strand
ACCCCGGGCCGCGGCCAACAGGTCGGCCCGCAGGTCCTGCGCCGACGCGTACCGGGCGTCGGGGTCCTTCTCCATGGCCCGCAGCACGGCGGCGTCGAGCGCCGGAGGGACGGCCGGGTTGTGGGTCGAAGGGGGAACCGGCTTCTCCGACAGGTGCTGGTAGGCGATGGCCACCGGGCTGGCCCCCGAGAACGGAGCCCGGCCGGCCAGCATCTCGTAGAGCACGATGCCGAGGGAGTAGAGGTCGCTGCGGTGGTCGATGGCGTGGCCCTGGGCCTGCTCGGGCGAGAGGTAGGTGGCGGTGCCCATCACCGCCCCCGTCATGGTGAGGCTCTCCCGGGGATCCCCGGCCCGGGCGATCCCGAAGTCGGCCACCTTGACCGCCGAGCCGTTCCGCTCCGGGGCCCGGGCGCCTTCACTCCGTTCGGGCGCGGACCCGGCGGGCACCCAGCCGGAGATGAGCACGTTGCCGGGCTTGACGTCGCGGTGGACGATGCCGTGCTGGTGGGCGATGGCGAGGGCGGCGGCGACCTCGGCGCCCACCTCCGCGGCCCGGGCCGGCTCGAGCGGACCCTCGCTGCGGATGACGTCGCGCAGCGTCGTGCCCTCGACGTACTCCATGACGATGTAGTAGGAGCCCTCGTCCTCGCCGAAGTCGTACACGGAGACGATGTTGTGGTGGTTCAGGCCGGCCGCGGCCCTGGCCTCCCGCCGGAAGCGCTCGACGAAGGACCCGTCCTGGGCCAGCTCCGGGAACAGGACCTTCACCGCCACCCGGCGGTCGAGGAGCTGGTCGTGGGCGAGGTACACCTCGGCCATGCCGCCCCGGGCGAGGTGACGAACCACCCGGTAGCGCCCGCTCAACACCCGATCGGCCACGGCGGCCAGCGTAGGTGACGCCGCCGCCGGCACCCGCGCCGCCCGGTGCCGTTTCCCCCCGTGGCCTGCGGGTAGGGCTCGCCCGACGAACGGCGTCCTCGCGCAGGTGGTGACCGATGACCGACCGGCCCGTGCCCACACAGAACGCCTCCGACGGCCCGCCCACGTCGCCGGGCGAGCTTGACGCGCCCGACTGGAAGGAGAGCGTCAAGCGGGCCGTCCGCGAGTTCAAGGCCGACCGGGGCACGCTCACCGCCGCGGGGATGGGCTTCTACTGGTTCCTCGCCGTCTTCCCGGCCCTGATCGCCGCGGTGGGGGTCATCGGGCTCCTCAACCTCACCGACAGCCTGGTCGCCGACATCCAGAAGGCCATCGAGGCGACCCTGCCCGGGAGCGCGGCCACCATCCTCACCGACGCGGTCGGGCAGGCGGACGAGAGGGCGGGCGGCAGCTCCGTGGTGGCCACCGTCGTCGGTCTGGCCGTGGCCCTGTGGAGCGCCTCGTCGGGAATGGTCGCCCTCCAGGCGGGCATGGACGTGGCCTACGACGTGGAGGACGACCGCAAGCTGGTGAACAAGCGGGGGGTGGCCCTGCTGCTCATCGTGGCCGCCGCCATCCTCGGGGGCGTGGCCAGCGCCCTGATCGTCTTCGGCAAGCCCCTGGGCCAGGGTCTCGGCATACCCGACAGCGCGCCGTTCGTGGTGCTGTGGACGGTCGTGCGCTGGGCCCTGGGGCTCGCCACGCTGACCGTGCTCTTCGCCGTCTTCTACTACTTGGGCCCGAACCGGGAGAAGCCGCAGTGGACCTGGATCAGCCCCGGCGGCGTCCTGGCCACCGTCATCTGGCTGCTGGCATCCCTCGGCTTCTCTTTCTACGTGTCCAGCTTCGGCTCCTACAACGAGACCTACGGCTCCTTCTCGGGCGTGGTGGTGCTGCTTCTGTGGC
>DASZOE010000445.1:0-3120 GCA_035550945.1 Acidimicrobiales bacterium | reverse complement strand
GTGCGGGGGCGGAGCGGGCGGCCATGCCCAGCGACGCTACCGGACGGCTCAGCCCCCGTCCTCCGCCGAGGCCCGGAGCTGGGCCAGGCTCCGGGCCAGCAGCCGGGAGACATGCATCTGGCTGATGCCGAGACGTCCGGCGATCTCGGACTGGGTGAGGCCCTCGAAGAAGCGCAGGTGCAGGATCGTCCGCTCCCGGGGCGGGAACCGGGCGATGAGGGGCGAAAGGGCCACCCGGTGCTCGCTGTCGATCAGGGCCTGGTCCTCCTCTCCGAGCTGGGTGGCCAGGCTGCCCTCGTCGTCGCCGCCGGCAGGGGCGTCGAGGGACGTGAACCGGTAGGCGTGGCCGGCCTCGATGGCCTCCAGGACGTCTTCCTCGGAGACGCTGGCCGCCTGGGCGATCTCGCCGATGGTGGGCGACCGCCCCATCTCCTGGGACAGCACGCTCACCACCGAGCCCAGACGCAGGTGGAGCTCCTGGACCCTCCGGGGCACTCGGACGGCCCAGCCCTTGTCCCGGAAGTGACGCTTGAGCTCGCCGACGATGGTGGGCGTGGCGTAGGTGGAGAACTCCAGGCCCCGTTCCGGGTCGAAGCGGTCGACGGCCTTGAGGAGGCCGAGGGACGCGACCTGGACGAGGTCGTCGAGGGGCTCCCCCCGGTTCGTGAAGCGCCGGGCCAGGTACTCGGCCAGGCCGATGTGGGCGGTGACCAGCTCCTCGCGAAGGGCGGGGTCCTTGGACTCGGCGTACTCGCGGAACTTCCGGCGGAGGTCGTCCCGCTCGTCGGCGTCGAAGGCCATCGTCAGGACCGGCGGCGCTTGCGCAGGCGGAAGGTGGGACCGTCTTCTCCGGCATCCACGTGGCACTCGTCGGTGACCGCCTTCAGGATCTGCAACGAGAGCGGTGACAGGCGGGGTTCCTCGTTGGCCGGGTCGCCGAAGTGCCCGGCACCCTCGACCACGAGCCCGTCGGCGCCCATGACGTAGCGGAGCGAGAGGGTGCCGGGACGGCCGTTGCGCCCGACGAGGCAGAAGCAGAGCTCGTCGATGGCGATGCGGAGGTCGTCGACCTCCTCGAGGGTGAACCCCAGCCGGCTGGCGACGCCCGCGGCCATCATGCGGGCGACGCGGAAGAACGCCGGCGACGCCGGTACCTCGAGCCGGACCTCTCCCTCCGTCACGCCAGGTCACCTTCTCCCTTCCCGGCCGACGGTACCGCCTCGGCGTGGGTGACCCGGCCTTTGGCGCCTCGCGGCGCGGACCGGTTAGGCTGCTGAGCGAACGCTCAAATAGCTAGCTCGGGAGGATGGATGGCCAAGCCGGGCACGAGGAGCCGGGTCGCGGTCGAGGGCGGGGCCGTGGCGACGCGGGCCCGCATCGTGGACGCGGCCCTCGAGACGCTCAAGAACGAGGGCTTCGCCGGGGCAAGTGCCCGGGCCATCGCCCGCACAGGGGGGTTCACCCAGGCCCTCGTCTTCTACCACTTCGGCACCGTGAACGACCTGCTGCTCGCCGCCCTCGAGGAGACGGGGCGCCGGCGGATGGACCGCTACCGGGCCGCGGTCGAGGACGGAATGACGCTGCCCGAGCTCGTCGCCGCCGCGGCCGAGATCTACCGAGAAGACCTTCAGGACGGCCATCTCACCGTGCTGGCGGCCATGATCGCGGCGAGCGTCACCTCGCCCGATCTCGGGCCCCGGGTGGCGGCCTGCCTGCAGCCGTGGCTGGCGTTCACCGAGGAGGCGGTGACCAAGGTCACCGACGGCTCGCCCGTGGCTGCGGTGGTGCCACCCGCCGACGCGGCGGTGGCCGTCGTCGCTCTGTACCTCGGCCTCGAGCTGCTGACCCACCTTGACGGCGACCGTTCCCGGGCCGAGTCGCTGTTCGCCGCCGGGGCCCGCGCCGCGGACGCCGTCGGCCACCTCGTCGGGACGCCGGGCTCGTGAGCATCGACGTCGTCACCGGGTCCTTCGGCTACACGGGACGGTTCATCACCGAGCGCCTGCTCGCCGCCGGTCACGGGGTCCGGACGCTCACCGGCCACCCCGACCGGCCCAACCCCTTCGGGAACGGCCTCGACGTGCGGCCCTACCGCTTCGACGACGTGGGGGCGATGGCCGCCAGCATGGAAGGAGCTTCCACCCTCTTCAACACCTACTGGGTGCGCTTCCCGCGGGACGGGAAGGGCTTCGAGCGGGCGGTGGCCAACTCCCAGGCCCTCTTCGACGCCGCCCGCAAGGCCGGCGTCGGCCGGATCGTCCACGTGAGCATCACCCATCCGTCGGTCGATTCCCCGTTCGGCTACTTCCGGGGGAAGGCCCTCGTCGAGGAGGCCCTGGCCGACACGGGCCTGTCCTACGCGATCGTCCGCCCCACGGTGATCTTCGGGCGGGGCGACGTGCTGGTGAACAACATCGCCTGGCTGCTCCGCCGCTTCCCCGTGTTCCCGGTGGCGGGCGACGGCGCCTACCAGGTGCGGCCCGTGCACGTCGCCGACGTGGCCCGGCTGTGCGTCGACGCCGCGGCCGGCTCCGAGGACGTGGTCGTCGACGCCGTCGGCCCGGAGACGTTCACCTTCGCCGAGCTCGTCCGGGCCATCGCCGGGGCGGTGGGGGCCGGCGCCCGCCTCGTCTCCGTCCCCGCCGCCGCCATCCCCCCGATGGCCCGCGTGCTCGGGCTAGCGGTGCGGGACGTGCTCCTCACCGCCGAGGAGCTCGGCGGCCTCATGGCCGGGCTGGTGACCACGGACGGCCCCCCGACCGGCCACGTGGCCCTCACGGAATGGCTGGCCGCCTACGGCTCGACGCTCGGCACCCGCTACGCGTCCGAGCTCCAGCGCCACTTCTGAGGGGCTCAGTCCCGGTCGGTGGCCTCGACGGCCCAGGCCCGGCCGCGGGCGGGATCCTCGACCGCGAGCCGGAGTGACCAGCCCGTGTCGTCGGCCGGGCCGGCCCAGCGGTACCAGCGGAGCGCCGCACCGGCGGCGCCGACGTCGTCGGCGTCGGGAGGCCACTCGTCGAGGCCGGTGGTGAGGGCGGCCAGCGCCCACCAGGCGCCGAAGCGGCCCGTGGCCATGCCCCGGCGCCGGCCGTGGGCCCCCCCGCTGGCGCCGGCCCAGGC
>DASZOE010000444.1:0-2598 GCA_035550945.1 Acidimicrobiales bacterium | reverse complement strand
CGCCCGCGACTGCGGCCCCGGCCCCGGCGAGGGCCCGGGCCGCGGCGCCGATCTCACCGGCGGCCACCGACCCGAGGAGGAGGCCGACGGCGATGATCAGCACGACCAGGACGACACCCGGGGCGAACGCGGCCAGCAGGGCCACCGCCATGGTGAGGCCCAGCAGCGTGGGCAGCCGGCCCGGGGAGAGGGGGGGGCCGTCGTCGTCGGCGAACGGCTGCAGGCCGCCCAGGCGCCCGAGGGCCGCCAACAGGAAGGGGGCGGCGGCGAAGGCGACGAGCCCGTCCCAGTGGCCCCCCGAGAGGGAGTTGTAGGACAGGGGGATGGCCAGGTAGGCGACGACCAGCACGATGCGGCCCAGCCCCGAACGGAGCGCCCCTCCGAGCCGCCAGGCGCCCATGGCGGCGACGGGCCAGGCCGCGAGCACGAGCAGCTTCTGGAGCAGCGCGACCTTGCCCAACAGCACGAGCCCGCCGAGGCCCAGCAGCCCGAAGAGGGGCGGCGGGGACGACGCCGAGCCCATGCCCGTCGTCCTCCAGCCGTTCAGGAAGTGGGAGAGCAACGTGGTCGACCGGGGGAGGGGCAGGAGCTGGCCCACGGCCGGCAGCCGCCCGCCGAGCAGGTGGCGGCTGCCCAGCAGGAAGGCCAGGACGAGGAGGACGAGGAGCCCCGTGGCGGCCTGGGCCGGCCCACGCCCGACCCGGCCCATGAGCTGCTGACCGGCGGTGACCAGGGCGCGTGCCCGGTCCTCGGCGTGCAGCTGGCGGCGGAGGTAGACGGCCATGCGCACGCTGCCCCGCACGTGCAGGCGCCTGACCTCGTTGTCGGGCACCGCTCGGGTGGCCCGCACCGACCGGCGCAGGGCGGGGAGCTGACCCAGGTGGCGGAGGTTCCATGCCCACGCGCCGGCCAGGGCCCGGGCTTCGGCCCAGCGGCGGGTGAAGAGGGCCACCACCGCCTCGACCAGCATGACCACGGCGGCCTGGGGCAGCACCCGCACGAGGTGGAGCAGCGAGTAGCTCTTGAGCACCGTGCGCAGGTGGTTGCGGCTCTCCTCGCGCAGCCGGCGGGGGTGGTCGGACGCCGCCTCGGCGCCCGCCTCCCGGTGGCGGGCCCGGGCCGCGGGGGCGACCATCACCCGGGCGCCGGCCACCTGGGCCCGCCAGCACAGGTCGACGTCGGCTCCGTTGTCGCCCATGGCCGGGTCGAACCCGCCCAGCGCGAAGAACAGGTCGCTCCGGGCCAGCAGGCAGGCGCTGGAGACGGCGAAGACGTCCCGCACGGCGTCGTGCTGCTCCTGGTCCAGCTCGCCGCGCTCGACGAGGGGACTCGTCTCCCCGGTCTTGTCGACGGCCAGGCCGACGTCGAGCAGGCGCTCGGGGTTCTCCCAGTCGACGATCTTGGGCCCGACGATCCCGGCGTTCGAGCGCAGGGCCTCCTCCACCAGGATGCGGACGGCGTCGGGGGCGGGGGCGACGTCGTCGTGGCAGAAGAGGAGGAACGCCGAGCCCTGCACGGTGGTCAGCGCGTCGTTGGCAAGGGCCGCGAAGCCCGAACCGTCGGCGGGGCGGCGGAGGTACGCGTCGGGGAGCACGGCCGCCACCCGGGCGGCCGGGTCGCCGGCCACGCCGGCGTCCACGACGAGCACGGACTGGTTGGGGTAGTCCTGGGCGGCGAGCGCGGCCAGGGACTCCTCCATGCAGTCCCCCTGCTCCGTTGCCACGACCACCGCGACCACCGGCGGCGCGGAGGGCTGGGAATCCATCTCCGGGGGGAGGCTAGCCAGCTGGCGACCCGGAGACAGACCCCCGTCAGGTCTGCTTTGCTGTGGCGATGGCCGACGACGTTGTCCGGGACCGGCTCCGGGACGCCGCCTACACCGTGGTGGGACTCGGCGTTCTCGGGGCCCAGCGCCTCCAGGTGGGCCGGCGCGACCTCAGCCGCTCGTTGCGTCCCCAGGTGCGCGACGCGGCCTCCCGGCTGCAGGGCCTGGCCACGACGGCCGACGCCAGGCTGACCCCGGTCCTCGACCGCTTCGAGCAGGGCCTCCCCGACGCCACCCGCGAGCTGGTCCGGGCGGCGAGGGACGTGGCCACCGAGGCGCGCGACGCGGTGCTCGACCGAGCTGCACGCGGTTAGCCCTCCGCTCACCCGCACGCCGGCCCGCCAGGTCCTGGGGGCGCTGCTCGTGCTCGCCGCGCTCGTCGTGGTCCTCCTGTGGACGCCGCTGACGGCGGGTGGGTACTTCGCCCCCACCGACGTCCTCCAGTCGTCGCCCCTGCTCCAAGTCGGACCGCCGGGCCACCGGCCCGCCAACCCCATGCTCACCGACCCCGTCCACCAGATGCACCCGTGGCTGGCCTTCAACCGGGCCGAGCTGGCGGAGGGGCGGCTCCCGGTGTGGAACCCGGCCAACGGCGGCGGCACGCCGCACCTGGCCAGCGCGGTGTCGGCCGTGATCTCCCCGTTCAGCCTCCCCTGGTACGTGCTCCCGGCTCGCGCCGCCCTGGTGGCCGCAGCCGCCCTCAAGCTCCTCGCCCTGGGCCTGTTCACGTACCTCTTCCTGCGCCGGGTGGGGGTCGGTCACCTCCCCGGGGT
>DASZOE010000443.1:0-2104 GCA_035550945.1 Acidimicrobiales bacterium | reverse complement strand
GGGCACGAAGGTGCGGATGCGCTCGATGGACGCCGGGCTGTGGAAGCACGAGGGCGACACGTCGCCGGGGACGCCGCCGTCCTCCCCGCCGAAGAGCTCCTGGTACTCCCTGAACGAGCTGACCGGGAACTTCACCCAGGGCATGGCCCGGGTCGCTTCCTCGGCTCCCGGCCAGGAGAGGAAGTTGCTCTCCTTGAGGCGGCCCACGTCCACCTGGGGGTGCTGCTCCAGGTACCGGTAGAGCGACGTGGTGCCGCAGCGCGGGACGCCGCAGACGACGAACCGGGGGACGGTCACCGCCGGCGACCCAGGTACCCGTAGCGCGCGAGGAGCGGGGCGGTCACGGCCGTCACCAGGCGGCGGTCGTCGGGGGCCATCTCCTCGACCCACGCCATGTCGGGGCGCACGGGCTGGGGGCCCTCGAAGCGGACAGGGTTGCCGGCCACGCTGTGTGCGGCACCGGTCGGCGGCGGCCCGGGACGACCGCCGGTGAGCCCGGCCACCCTCGCCACGACCGCCTCGGGGTCGGCGGCCAGGTCCTCGTAGCGGACGCGGAGCGAGCGGGGCACCCGCCGTTCCAGGAGCTCGAGCACCAGGTGGTACTCGACCCAGCGCCGGGCGGTGAGGAACGGCGGCCGCCGGCGCATGTACTCGGTCTTCCAGTGGATCTCGGGTCGCACCCTCTGGCGGGTCCACGAGTGGGCCACGGCCCGGCTGTCCCGGATCAGGTGCACGAGGGACACGTCGAGGGACGGGGAGGCGCAGAGCACGTAGGCGTAGGAGGGGTCCTTGGACGAGTCGACGACCACCGACCCCCCGGACACCGTGAGCACCGCCGTGTACAGCCGGCGCAGGACGTCCTCCAGGGCGGCCAGGTCGGACCGGAAGGCGGGGCCGCGGAGGGCGGGCACGGCCAGCCGGGGGATGTGGCGGATGCGGTCGACGCGGCCCGCCAGGCCGGCCACCTCCCGGGGACGGGCCCGGTCGAACCCGCCGAAGGCCTGGCCGAACACCTCGGTCCAGAACGGACAGCTGCGGAAGCGCGCCCCGCACTGGCACAGGTGGTCCTCGGCCAGGGCGCGGGACCACACGTAGCGGAGCTCGCCGACAGCCACGTGCCCGTCGAGGCCGCCGAGGAGGCCGGCGAGCAGCGTGCTGCCGCTGCGTCCCGTCCCGGCGATGTACAGGACCGGCGGCCTCACGCCCGGGAGCTCGGTCGCTCGAGGAGACGGCGGCGGCGACTCGTGACCGCTTCGAGGATCTCGACCCAGCGCCCGCTCACCGCGTCGAGGGAGAAGCGCTCCCACGCCACGGGATCGGGGGGCGGCCCGCCATCGGCCAGGCTCGCGGTGATGGCGGCGGCGAGGGCCTCGGGGTCGGCGGTCGGCACGAGGCGGCCCCAGCGCCCGCCGCCCAGGATCTCGGCCGGACCGCTCGGGCAGTCGGTGGAGACGATGGGAGTGCCCAGGAACAGCGCCTCGACGAGCACGGTGGGCAGTCCCTCCCAGCGGGAGGACAGGACCACGACGTCGGCGGCCCGGTAGGACGGGTAGGGGTTCGGCGCGAAGCCGGGGAGGTCGACCCGGTGCTCGACGCCGAGGTCGCGGGCCAACCGCTCGAGATGGGGTCGGAGCTCCCCCTCCCCGAGCACGAGCAGGCGGACGTCGCCGTCCAGCAGGGCGACGGCCCGCAGGAGCGTGGCGAAGTCCTTCTGGGCGGTCAGGCGACCGCCGGCCACCAGGACGGGCCCCGCCTTGGGGGCCAGCCACGGATGCTCCGGCGGCGCCGCCGCCGCTGCCGCGACGCGCTCGAAGTCCACAGGGTTGTAGACCACGTCGATGCTCTGGCGAGGGACCCGGGCAGAAGCGGCCAGATCGACGGCGACCCCCTCGGAGACCGCGACCACCCCGTCCGCCCACGGGTAGCCGGCCCGGACCCGCCAGGGCATGACACGGTCCTTGACCTGAGCGCCGTGGCCAGCGGCGAGGCCGAGCTGGTTGTGTTGGGTGACGACCACCGGTACGCGGGGGCGGACCAGTCGGGCGGCCAGGAGGGCGCCCAGGTTCATGTGACAGATGGCCGGGACCACCACGTCGGGACGCCG
>DASZOE010000442.1:0-5895 GCA_035550945.1 Acidimicrobiales bacterium | reverse complement strand
CCACCCGCCGGCCCCCCCGTGGCGGAGCCGGTGACGGAGGAGGGCAAGGAGCGGACCGAGCAGGCCGGCTGGTCGCTGGCCCGCTTCGCCGTGGTGTACGACGTCGATCGCCCCCACGGGCGCATCGGGTTGGTGTGGGCTGCGGTCACCGTCGCCGCCGTGTTCGGCGGCAAGGTCCCCCTCGCAGCCTGGTTGGGAGTGGCGGCCGTCGTCGGGGCTTCCCAGACGGCGGCCGCCCGGCGGGCTCTCGAGCAGCGCCCTCCGCCGCGGCTGGCCGCGCTGGTCGCGGCGGGGCTGCCGGTCGCCGCCCTGTTCAGCGGCATGCACCTGGTCGGGGCGGTGGCCGCCGGCCTGGGGGCGGCCCTGCTGGCCCGGACCTTCGTTTCCGACGAGGCCGCGGCCCGGGACCTGTCCGTCGCTCTGCTCATCGGCCTGACCACGGGAACGGCGGCCGCCTCGGTGGTGGCGACGAGGGAGCTGGGGATGAGCCCGACGTTCTTCCTCCTCGCCTGCACGGCCGTCTACGACGTCGGGGCCTACCTCATCGGCACGGGCGCCGGTGCCCACTGGGAGGGCCCGGTGGCGGGAATGGTCGGCATCATGCCCGTGGCCATCCTGGCCGGCATCCTGCTCGTCCCGCCGTTCCCGGGTGGCGCCCCGATCCTGCTGGGAGCCCTGGCCGTGGTCCTGGCCCCCCTCGGCACTCTGGTGGCGACGGCGCTCGCCGGCGACCGTGAGCTCGACGTCCCGGGCCTGCGCCGGCTCGACTCGCTCGTCCTCCTCGGCCCCATGTGGGCCTGGGCGGCCACGCGCTTCCTGGCATGAGGGCGCGGCGGGGCGTGCACGCCGCCGCCGATCACCCCCGCGTTACTTCTTGGTCTCCCAGAAGATCTGGTCGATCTGGGCGATGAGGTCGAGCAGCTTCTGGCCGTCGGCCGGGTCCTCGGACTTCTTGGCGTCGCCGGCCGCCTTGGTGGCGTCCCAGAAGAGCTCGTGCAGCTGCGGGTACTTCTGGAGGTGCTCGGGCTTGAAGTAGTCGGTCCACAGCACCCACAGGTGGTGCTTCACGAGGTCGGCCCGCTCCTCCTTGATCTGGACGGCGCGCTGGCGGAAGACCTCGTCGTCGGACCCCTGGTACTTCTCCTGGCAGCCAACGACCGACTCCGCCTCGATGCGAGCCTGAGCCGGGTCGTACACGCCGCACGGAAGGTCGCAGTGGGCGTGCACCCGCTCGGGCGGGCGGATCCGGTCGACGAGGGCGATGAGGCCGGTGAGAATGGGCATGCCTGTGCTCCTCTGTGTCTCTGGTTGGCGTCTCAGGCGCCGCAGCGACGGGCGCCTGCTTCGTTGCTCCCCCTCTGCACACTACCCAGTCCCCCGCCGGCTCAAGGCTGGGGGCTTGTTCGTCGCCCTGCTCGCCGGAGGCGCGTGCGTGGCGGCGAGGCTGCGGCGCGTCGAGGTGGTGGGCGAGAGCATGCGGCCCACCCTCGAGCCCGGCGACCGGTTGCTCCTCTCCCGCACCCGCCGGGTCCGCCCCGGCGACCTGGTCGCGGTGCTGGACCCCCGGTCCGACCGGCGCACGGTGGTCAAGCGGGTGGCGGCCGTCTCGGCCGGGGGTCTGACGGTGCTGGGCGACAACCCCGAGGCCAGCACCGACAGCCGTATCTACGGGACCGTACGGGCGGACGCGCTGCGCGGTCGCGTGCTCTACCGCTACTTCCCTGCCCTTCGGCGGGGACGACCGGGTCGACGGAATGGCCGTTGGTAACGTGAGAGGCGTGTGGAGGGACAGGCTCGAGCGGGTGCTGGCGGCCGAGTACCTGGGCGATCTCGACGGCCGCTCGGTCGACGAGCTGCGCGCCCTCCGGGACGAGTGCCGGGCGGTGGGCGACGACCTGTCGTTCCTCCGCCGCCAGGTCCATGGCCGGCTCGACATCGTGAGGTGGGAGCTGGCCCGCCGGGCCGCCGGCGAAGGCCCCTCGTCGCTCGAGGAGCTCATCCCGAAGCTCGACGACATCCTCTCCAGCAACGTCCACGCGCCGGGCCACACCCAGATGGTGGAGAACGTCGAGCCCCCCGACCTCGACGAGCTCACCGAGGAACTGGACTCGCTCGTGCCGCCGACCTGGGGCCTGATCGAGCTCGACGACGAGGCCCTTCGAGGGTGGGCCGCGAAGCTCCAGGAGCTGGAGGAGGGGTACTCCCGGCCGCGCCGTGAGGTGTTCCAGCGGGAGGACGCGGTCAAGGACGTCCTCACCGACCGCCTGGGCGAGCAGCCGCCCGCCGTCCCTGCGGAATAGCGCCCCGGAGGAACCCCTCTCCGCGCCCGGAAGCGGGAAGCGGGCGAATCTTCGTGGTCGCGGCACTGAGTATGTTTACGGCCGTCGTGCACCGGCTGGCCATCCTCTCCCTGCACACCTCTCCGCTCGCCCAGCCCGGTGCCGGCGACGGCGGGGGCATGAACGTCTACGTTTGTTCCCTGTCCTCCGCTCTCGCCCGCGCCGGCCTGGACTGCGACGTGTACACGCGCGCCTGGCGGCCGGGGCTCGCGCCGGTGGTCGCCGTAGAGCCGGGGTTCCGCGTCCATCACGTCCCCGCCGGTCCGGCCGGCGGCGTGGTGAAGGAGGACCTGCCCGACCTCGTCGACGAGTTCACCGACGGGGTTCTGGCCCGCATGCTCGACCGGGGGGAGCCCGACCTCATCCACGCCAACTACTGGCTCTCGGGCGTCGCCGGCCACACCCTCAAACACGAGCTCGGGCTGCCCCTGGTGTGCACGTTCCATACGCTGGCGCGGGTCAAGGCCGAGGCCGCGGGCGAGGAGGCCGATCCTCGCGGGCAGGCCGAGGCCGAGGTGATCGGGTGCTCCGACACCATCCTCGCCTCCTCCGAGCACGAGCGGGCCCAGCTCGCCCGCCTGTACGACGCCGACCCCGGTCGGGTCGAGGTGGTGCCCCCGGGCGTCGACCACGAGCGCTTCTCTCCCGGCGACCGCGAGGCGGCGCGGGCCGCGCTGGGCCTGGGCGACGGGCCAGTTCTCCTCTTCGTCGGCCGCATCCAACCCCTGAAGGGCGCCGACGTGGCCATCGAGGCGGCGGCCCGATGCCGGCCGGATGCCACCCTTCTCGTGGTGGGAGGTCCCAGCGGCGCCGGAGGCGAGGCCGAGCGCCGCCGTCTGCGCTCCCTCGTGGCCGAGCTCGGCGTGGGCCACCGGGTGCGCTTCGTCCCGCCCCAGCCCCATCACCGGCTGGCCACCTTCTACCGGGCCGCCGACGTATGCCTGGTGCCGAGCCGGTCGGAGTCCTTCGGGCTCGTCGCCCTGGAGGCGGCGGCGTGTGGCACGCCCGTGGTGGCGGCGGCGGTGGGCGGCCTGCAGACCCTTGTGGAGCACGGCCGCACCGGGTTCCTGGTGGCCGGCCGCGACACCGCCGCCTTCACCAGCTGCGTCGCCGATCTGCTCGGAGACCGGGCGAGGGCGGCCGCCATGGGAGACACCGCCACCGCCGGGGCCCGCCGCTACAGCTGGTCGATCACCGCGGCGCGGGTGCGCCGCCTGTGCGCCGACCTCACCGCCCGCGCCCCGGTCGAGTGCCAGTAGGCGCGGGCCGCTAGTCTCGGGCCGCCCGGCGAGGGCGGGCCGCTGCGGAGAGGGGTCGGCGGGTCACCGTCTGCGACGTCGACGCGCGCCTACGGCCCTTTTCGTGCTTTCTCTTTGCATCTCGCTGGGCGAACCGCTAGAGTCGCTCCTGGCCCGAGGAGCGGAACGGAGCGGTCGTTCGGGGAAGTGCGACTGCGCCGGGAGGTTCCTCGGGCCTTCCTGTCTCCGGCCTCGGCCACCCCTTTGCCCCACGGCTGGGAAAAGGCGTGGACGAGGCTTGGACAAGCCTTCGAAGAGGCTTGCGCCGGAGACGCTGCTTCATTAGCGTTCGGGAACTTCTTGGACACCTCCGGCGGAAAGCTGGACACCGTTCACGCATGAAGAGAATCCGCATTCCGGCTGCCGCGCTCGTCGTCACACTGGTCGTGGCTCTGGCCACGCCCAGCTTCGCCGACTCCGCCGACGAGCGCCGGGCCGCCACCCGGGCGAAGCGGGCCGAGGCCGCGGCCAAGCTCAACGCCCTCAAGGCCGAGGACGCCAAGCTCGAAGCCGCGGTGCGCGACCTCGACAGCCACGTGGCCACGCAGTCGGCGGCGACGCAGTCGGCCCAGCAGGCGGCGTCGGTGGCCGAGGCCGCGGTGGACTCGGCCGAGGCCCGTCTGGCCGCCACCGAGGAGCGCATGGCCGGCCTGCGGGCCCAGGCCGCGGCGCTGGCCATCCGGGCCTACGTCCACCCCGGCGGTGACCCCCTGCTCGAGATCCTGGGCTCCCGTGATCTTGCCGAGGCCAGCCGCCGGGAAGCCCTGTTGGGTCACGTCGCCAGCACCGACCAGAGGGTTCTGGGCGAGCTGCGGGCCACCCGGGAGGACCAGCAGGCCGAGCAGTCCGACCTCGAGCGCCTGCGCGACCAGGCCGAAGCCCGCCGCAAGGCGGCCGCGTCCCGCCTCGCCGAGCTGCGCCAGGCGCACAGCGACCAGGCCCGGCTCAAGGCCGCGCTCGACACCCGGATCGAGCAGTTCACCAGCGAGGTCGACGCCCTGGCCCGCGAGCAGGCCAACATCGAGAACCTGATCCGGTCCCGCCAGGCCGCCGCTCCCGCCCGGCCCGCCGCGTCCGGCGGGGGAGCGCCTCCGAAGGCGGGCAAGGGCGGCATGGTCTGGCCGGTGAGCGGTCCGGTGACGTCGGGCTTCGGCCCACGCTGGGGCCGGATGCACACCGGCATCGACATCTCCGCCGGCCACGGCTCCCCGATCCGGGCGGCCAAGGCGGGCACGGTGATCTCCACCGGGAGCAACGGCGGGTATGGCCTGGCCGTGGTGATCGACCACGGCGGTGGCCTCAGCACGCTGTACGCCCACATGAGCTCCATCGGTGTGAGCGGCGGGAGCGTCTCCCAGGGCGAGGTGATCGGCCGGGTGGGCTGCACGGGCAGCTGCACTGGGCCGCACGTCCACTTCGAGACCCGGGTGGGCGGCTCTCCGCAGAACCCGATGAGCTACCTGGGCTGAATCGCCCGGGCGGGCGTCTGGCCTACCGTGACGGCATGACGGCCCGGCTGGCGGTGGTGGGTGGAGGGAAGATGGGCGGGGCCCTCGTCGCCGGGCTCCTGGCCTCGGGGTGGGCCGGCCCCGAGGAGATCGCCGTCGTCGAGCCGGTGGCCGCCCGCCGGGAGGAGCTGGCCGCCGCCTACGAAGGGCTGCGTGTGGAGGCCGAAGTGCCCGCCGCCGACGGCGCGGTCGTCGCCGTCAAGCCCGCCGACGTGGCCGCGGCCTGCGCCGCCGTCGCCGGGGCCGGCGTGGGACGGGTCCTCTCCATCGCCGCCGGGGTCACCCTGGAGCGCCTCGAGCGCTGGCTGGGCGCAGGCGTGCCCGTGGTACGGGCGATGCCCAACACTCCGGCCCTGGTGGGATGCGGGGCGGCCGCCATCGCCGCCGGCTCGAATGCGGGGGCGGCCGACCTGGAGTGGGCCGAGGGCATCCTCTCCGCGGTCGGCGTGGTCGTCCGCCTCCCCGAATCCGCCCTCGACGCCGTCACCGGCCTGTCCGGGTCGGGCCCCGCCTACGTGTTCCTCGTGGCCGAGGCGCTGACCGAGGCCGGTGTCCTCAACGGGCTCTCCCGGGACGTGAGCCGGACCCTGGTCGTGCAGACGCTGCTGGGATCGGCGCGGCTGCTCGCCGACTCCGGCCAGGAGGCCGCCTCGAGGGCCCGCACGCCCGCCGCCGTGGTCCCTCCCGGGGAGGTCACCGCGGCCCGGAGGTCGGCGGCCTCCTGGCCGGAGTCGGCGAGCAGCCGCGCCG
>DASZOE010000441.1:0-7932 GCA_035550945.1 Acidimicrobiales bacterium | reverse complement strand
GCGGGCGGGCGCCCCGACGGCCGGGCTCTTCCTCCACGATCCCTTCGCCGGTGAGGTCACCCAGGCCCTGGAGCGCTTCGCCCTCTCCCGTTCGGGCCTGGCCTACGGCGCCGACGGTCGCGAGCCCACGGGCACCGGCCTCGTGGTCGTGGGTGAACGGGATGGCCGGGAGGTCGCCGTCGACGTGGCCTCGGCATCCCTCGCCCTGCTCGGCCCGGGCGCGGCCGACGCGGCCCGCGCCCTGTTGGCGACCTTCCTCGCCGGCACCGAGCCCGCCTCGGGCGAGGCCGTGGTCGTCGGCGGCCTCGTCCCCGCCGGTCCGGGATTCCCGGGCCTGCGTCGGCTCGACGACGGGAGCGGGGCGGTCGACGACCTGGAGGCCGAGCTGGCCCGCCGGGAGGCCTACCGCACAGAGGAGGGAGGGCCGCCCCTCCCGGACCTCCTGCTGGTCACACCTCCCCCCGCCGACTCCGGCCCGCTCTCCGGCGTGCTCCAGCGGGCCCGGGCCCTCGGAGTCGGCGTCGTGATCGTGGGCGGCGAGGCGGACGGGGCCACCGCCGTCTCCGTCTCGGCCCGGGGCACGGTCCGCGCCGTGTCCCCCCCGGAGGGCGCCCCGTCGCTGGCCGGGTCACGCCTCTTCGTCCTGGGCGAGGGCGCCGCGGGCGAGCTCCTCGGGGTGCTGGCCGCGGCCCGTACGGACGACGAGCGGGTCCCGACCCTGCCCGTCGAGGACGAGCCCTTCGCGGTCCTGGCCACGCCCGAAGCGGCGCCGATCTCGGTACGGGTCCTGGGCGACTACCGCATCGAAGCCGGCGGACGGGAGATCCGCAGCGGCCTGCGGGCCAAGGCCCGGGAGCTGCTGGCGTTCTACCTCCTCCACCCCGAAGGCACGACGCTCGACCTCGCCACCGAGGCCCTCTGGCCCGAGGCCGACCCGGGACGGGGGTCGGAGTGGTTCTGGACGGCCCTCGGCAACCTGCGCAGCCTGCTGCGCCGGTCGACCGGCACCAAGACGCTCAAGGTCATCGAGCGCGACGGCGACCGCTACCGCATCGAGCCCGTGTTCGACGTCGACCTGTGGCGGTTCCAGGAGGCGCTCCCGCCGGCGGGCGTCAGCACCGGTGACGCCGAGTGGGCCTCCCGGCTGCAGACCGCCGCCGACGCCTACGGAGGCGAGCTCCTCGCCGACGTCGACTGGGCCTGGGCCGAGGTGCCCAGGGAGGACCTGCGGCGCCGCGCCGTCGACGTCCTCGTCTCCCTCGCCGCCACCCGGCTGGTGGCGGGCGACGCCCGGGCCGCCCTCGACGCCCTGTCCCGGGCCGTCGAGATCGACCCCGTCGCCGAGCAGCTCTACCGCCGGATCATGCGCCTCCACGCCCGTCAGGCGCGCGTCGACGAGGTCGAGGCCACCTACCTCCGCCTCAAGGCCCGCCTGGCCGAGCTCGACCTGGAGCCCACCCCCGAGAGCCAGCAGCTCCTGGCCGAGCTGTCGCGCACCGGCGACGGGGCGTCCTCCTCGGCGCCGTCGGACGACGCGCCGCCCCAGTAGCCGACGGTCTGCGTCACCGAGGCGGCGGGCGAGCCCTACAGGGTGTGGATCTGCCGGGCGACCACCCGGCCGCCGTGGAGGTCCAGGGTGCCGAAGGTGTGACGGGGCTGACTGCGGCGCTCGGTCGGCGACCCGGGGTTGAAGAGGAGCTGGCCGTCCAGGCCCTCCTGGTCACAGGGGATGTGGCTGTGGCCGAAGACGACCACCTCGGCGTCGGGGAACCGGCGGTGCAGCCGGCCGGCCCGCCCCGCGGCAGGGCCGCTGTCGTGGACCATGCCGATGCGGACGCCGTCGACGTCGAAGAGGCAGGTCTCGGGCAGGACGTCGAAGAGCTCGGTGTCGTTGTTGCCCAGCACCGCCCGCACGGGCGCGAAGCCCGACAGCTCGTCGAGGACCTCGGCCACGAGGACGTCGCCGGCGTGGAGCACGAGGTCGGCCCGGCCCAGGTCGTCGTAGACGGCATCGGGCAGGCGCCGGCTGGAGCCCCGGCGGATGTGGGTGTCGGCGAGCACGACGACGTGGGTGATGGGACGCGACGGTACGCTCCCGCAGGCATGCCCCCGCCCACCGCCCCAGGACCGGTCGAAGCCCTGGAGCGCATCGCCTACCTGCTGGAGCGGTCGGGCGCCCCGACCTACCGGGTGCGGGCGTTCCGGGGGGCGGCCGCCACCCTCCGGCCCCTCGACCCCGCCGACGTCGCCCAGCGGGTCGCCACCGGCCGCCTCCGCGACCTGCCCGGCGTCGGGCCCAAGACCGAGGAGGTCATCGCCGCCGCCGTCGCCGGGCGGGTGCCCGACTACCTGGCGCGCGTGGAGGAGGACGCGGCGCCGGCCGAGAGGGAGGCGTCGGGGCGGGCCGTCGAGATCCGCGACGCCCTTCGGGGCGACTGCCACACCCATTCCGACTGGTCCGACGGCGGCAGCCCCATCGACGAGATGGCCCGGGCCGCCCGCGACCTCGGGCACGAGTACGTGGTGCTCACCGACCACTCCCCCCGCCTCACGGTGGCCAACGGCCTGTCGCCCGAGCGTCTGCGCCGCCAGCTCGGGGTCGTCGCCGCCCTCAACGAGGAGCTGGCGCCCTTCCGGATCCTCACCGGGATCGAGGTCGACATCCTCGACGACGGGTCGCTCGACCAGGAGCCCGACCTGCTCGCCGCCCTCGACGTGGTCGTGGCCAGCGTCCACTCCAAGCTGCGCATGGAGGCGCCGGCCATGACCCGGCGCATGGTGGCCGCTGTCCGCAACCCCCACGTCGACATCCTCGGCCACTGCACCGGTCGGCTCCTGGCCCACGGTCCCGAGGCGGACGCCGGCCTCCGTGGCCCGAACGCAGTGCCAGGCCGGGGCCGGGGCCGGGGGCGCGGGCGACCCGAGTCCGAGTTCGACGCCGAGGCGGTGTTCGCGGCCTGTGCGGAGACCGGGACCGCGGTCGAGATCAACTCCCGGCCCGAGCGCCTCGACCCGCCCATGCGCCTGCTCCGCCAGGTCCTGGCCGCGGGATGCTCGGTATCGATCGACACCGACGCCCACGCCCCGGGCCAGCTCGAGTGGCTGGGCAACGGCTGCGCCCGGGCCGCCGACGCCGACGTGCCCCTCGACGCCATCGTCAACACGCGCTCGGCCGACGACCTCCTCGCCTGGACCGCGGCCCACTGATCCGTCCTCGGGCTCAGCCGACGATCACCACCGACTCGGCGGCGACGTCGATGGTCGCGCCGTCGGCCACGGGCACGGCCTGGTCGCGCGCGGCAAGGTTGCAGACGACGGCGATCGGCCCCCGCTCGAGAACCAGCCAGCGGGCGTCCTCGTCGAAGCGGACACCGACGGCGTCGAGGTCTCCGGCGGCCAGGGCCGGCACCTCCCGGCGCAGCCCGATGAGGTGGCGGTGCCACTCGAGGAGCTCGGCGTGGGGCGGCCGCCCGAGCTCGTCCCAGTCGAGCTTCGACCGGCGAAACGTCTCCGGGTCCTGGGGGTCGGGCACGTCCTCGGGCTTCCAGCCGAAGGCCGCGAACTCCCGCCGCCGGCCCTCGCTCACCGCCCGGCCCAGGTCGGCGTCGCCGTGGTCGGTGAAGTACAGGAACGGGGTCGACGCACCCCATTCCTCGCCCTGGAAGAGCATGGGCACGAAGGGCGAGCACAGCACCAGGGCGGCCGCCACCTTCAGCCGGCCCGTCCCCATCAGCATGCCGGACCGCTCGCCCGTCGCCCGGTTTCCGACCTGGTCGTGGTTCTGGAGGTAGCCGAAGAACCGGGCTCCCGAGAGCCCGGTGGGCGGCCGGCCGTGACGGCGCCGGCGATGACGGGAGTGGCAACCGTCGTACACCCACGCCCGGCGGAGGGCCTTGGCCAGCTGGGCCAGTGACCCGAAGTCGGCGTAGTAGCCGGCCCGCTCGCCGGTGAGGACGGCGTGGAGGGCGTGGTGGAAGTCGTCGCTCCACTGGGCGTCGCAGCCGTACCCGCCGGCCTCCGTCCCCCGCACCACCCGGGGGTCGTTGAGGTCGCTCTCGGCCACCACCCACACCGGCCGCCCGAGCGACGCGGCCAGCTCGTGGACGGCGGTGGCGATCTCCTCGACGATCGTGACGGCCGAGGCGTCGACAATGGCGTGGATGGCGTCCAGGCGCAGCCCGTCCACGTGGTAGTCGCGGACCCACGTGCAGGCGTTGTCCACGACGAAGGCCCGCACCGGGTCGCTGTCGGCCCGGTCGAAGTTCACCGCCTTTCCCCAGGGCGTGGAGTAGTGGTCGGTGAAGTAGGGCCCGAACTCGCCGAGGTAGTTCCCGTCCGGGCCCAGGTGGTTGTAGACGACGTCGAGGAGGACGGCCAGGCCCCGGGCGTGGCAGGCGTCCACCAGCCGCTTGAAGCCGTCGGGGCCGCCGTAACCCGAGTGGGGCGCCCAGAGGTCCACGCCGTCGTAGCCCCAGCCCCGCCGGCCCGGGAACTCGACGACGGGCATGACCTCCACCGCGGTGATGCCCAGGTCCACGAGGTGGTCGAGCCGGGCCACGGCCCCGTCGAAGGTCCCCTCCGGGGAGAACGTCCCCACGTGCAGCTCGTAGACGACGCATTCGGCCAGCGGCACGGGCGGCGCCCAGCCCCCGTCCGTCCAGGGGAAGGCGGCGTGGTCGACGAGTCGGGAGGGGCCGTGCACTCCCCCGGGCTGCCAGGGCGAGCGAGGGTCGGGCCGGGGCGGTCCCCCGTCGAGGGAGAAGGCGTAGTCGGCCCCCGGGCCGGCGTCGGCCACCTCGGCCCGGTACCAGCCGTCCTCGTCGGGGCCGGCCATGGCCACCCGGGTTGCGCCGAGCACCAAGTCCACCGCGCCGGCCCGCGGCGCCCACACCTCGAAGCGGCCGACCATCAGGCGCCGACCATCAGGCGCCGACCATCACGTGGCGGTCAGCAAGGCGACGGGGAAGCGGGCCAGTAGGTCGGCGGGGGCGACGGCGCCGCCGTCGACGGAGCCCCCGTCGAGGACCGACGTCCAGGGACCGGGGGGGAGCTCGACGGTCGTGTCGCCCCAGTCGCCGGCGAGCCCGAGCACCAGCCGGGGGACGACGACGACGACGCGGCCGCCCCGGGCGTAGGCCACGGCGTGACGCGCCTTGGTCCCCCGCACGGGCAGGGGCGTGTACGAAGAGCCCGGCGCGAAGGCCGGGGCCGCGGTGCGGCGCAGGCCCAGGGCCCGGTGCAGGAGCCAGAGCTTTGGGGCGCCGTCGTCGGACAAGGCCAGGACGTCCTCGGGCCCGGCGCCGACCACCTTGTCGAGCAGGGCCCGACGCACGTCGTAGGCGACGGGCCGGCGGTTGTCGGGGTCGACCAGGCTCAGGTCCCACAGCTCGGTGCCCTGGTAGACGTCGGGGCAGCCGGGGGCGGTGAGGGTGAGGAGGGTCTGGGCCAGCGACGTCACCCGTCCGGGCTCGACGAGGGGCCCCACGAAGGAGGCCAGGTCGGCGGTGAACTCGGGGTCGCCCAGCACCGCCTCGACGAACGAGCGGACGGCCGCGTCGTACTCGGGGTCGGGGTTGATCCAGGAGGTGTTCTCCTTGGCCTCCTTCGTGGCCTTGCCCATGTAGGCCACGGCCCGCTCGACGGGGAGGGGCCAGGCGCCGACGACGGTCTGGTAGAGCAGGTACTCGGCACCGCGGTCGGGCATGCCACCCCGCTTGTGGGCGTCGTTGGCCCTGGCCCAGCGGCGTACGGCCAGGGCCCACTGGTCGGGGATCTCCGAGAGCAGCCCGATGCGAGCCCGGACGTCGCCGCTGCGCTTGGTGTCGTGGGTCGAGAGAGCCAGCAGGGTCGAGGGCCAGGCCGCCGCCGTCCGGCGATTGCGGCGGTGGAACTCCTCGACGGTGGTCCCGAACCGGCCGGGGTCGCCGCCGACCTCGTTCAGGGACACCAGCCGGCGGTAGCAGTAGAAGGCGGTGTCCTCCGCGCCCTTGGCCATCACCGGCCCGGTGAGCTGCTGGAAGCGCAGGACGAGCTCTTCGGCCTCGGGCCCCTGGACCCGCAGGAGGAGCACGTCGGCGAGGAACGCGAAGAGGCTCGGGTCGAGGTCGGGGCGGCGGCCGCTGGCCTCCTCGACGGCCACGGCCACGTGGGCCGCGTCGACGTCGGTGGGCGGCCGGCCCGGCTGGACGTAGGTCCGGTAGACCGGGAAGCACGCGACCAGCTCCCGGAGGGCGGCGTCCAGATCGCGCCAGCCGTGGTCGCGCTGGCGCCGGTGGCGGCGGCACACGGCTGCAGCCAGGTCGGTGACCCTGTGGACGTCGGGCCCCAGGGACTGGCGCATCACCAGGTGCTTCTTCTCCCGCACCAGCTCGTGGTAGCTGGCGCCGGTGCCGGTGAAGCGGGCGTGGAGCTCGGTCAGGGGCTCTTCGCCGGCGGGGTCGACGAACAGCCCTCCCACCAGGTTCAGGAAGTCGTACCCCGTGGTCCCCGCCACCGGCCACGAGGGCGGTAGCTCCTCGCCCGGCTCGAGGATCTTCTCCACCACGATCCAGGTCCCTCCCGAGGCCTCGTACAGCCGGCGCAGGTAGCCCTCCGGATCGCGCAGGCCGTCGGGGTGGTCGACCCGCAGCCCGGTCGCCGCGCCGCGCGCCACCAGGTCCAGGACCAGGGCATGGGTCTCGTCGAAGACGTGGGGCGCCTCCATGCGCAGCCCCACGAGGGTGGTGATGTCGAAGAACCGGCGGTAGGCGAGCTCGGAGCTGGCCAGCCGCCAGTAGGCGAGACGGAAGTTCTGGCGCGCCAGCAGGGCGTCGAGGGCGTCGGGGTCGGCGTTGATGGCGGCCAGGACCTCGTCCACGGCGTCGCCCACCGCCGGCCGCTCGGCGAAGAGGCGGTCGAGGTAGCCCAGCAGGACCTCCTTGTCCCGGTGGCGCTGGCGGACGCTCTCCCGGTCGGTGGCCTGGGGCGGGGGCAGGGCGGCCAGGGCGTTGGCGATGGTGGCGAGCTCGTCGGACCCGCAGGCGGCCGCGGCCCGGGTGAGGGGCCCCGTGAGCGACCGGGGCGCCACCGGGGCACCGTGGTCGTGGTAGCGGATGACGAACCGTGCCCCCTCCCGGGTCACCCGCAGCTCGCCGGCCTCGAGTATCCGCCCGTAGTGGTCGCCGAGGACCGGGAGCAGCATTCCCGGGCCGTCGGGGTCGGCGCTCGGCCAGTCGACGTCGAAGGCGTCGGCGTAGCGGCTCGAGGGGCCGTTCTCCAGGACGTCCCACCACCAGGCGTTGTCCTGCCCGGCCGTGGCCATGTGGTTGGGGACGATGTCGAGAACGGTCGAGAGGCCGGCGGCGGCGAGCGCCGCAGTCATGCGCCGGTGGGCCTCCTCTCCCCCGAGCTCGGCGTTGAGGCGGCGGTGGTCGACGACGTCGTAGCCGTGGGTGCTCCCCCGGGCGGCCTGGAGGTAGGGCGAGCAGTACACGTGGCTGACGCCGAGGGCGGCCAGGTAGGGGGCGATGGCGGCCACGTCGTCGAAGCCGAACCCGGCGTGGAGCTGCACCCGGTAGGTGGCCCGGGGCGCGGTACCGGCTGGGTCTGGCGGCGCGATCATGGCGGGCCATGGACCTCCCCGTCATGCCCCCGGTGCAGCCCATGCTGGCCAAGCTGGCCCGGTCCCTGCCCGAGGAGGCGGGCCTCGTCTATGAGCCCAAGTGGGACGGGTTCCGCTGCGTCGTGTTCCGCGACGGCGAGGAGGTCGAGCTGGGCAGCCGGAACGAGCGGCCCCTCACCCGGTACTTCCCCGAGCTCCCCGGACCCCTCCGGGAGAGCCTGCCCGACCGCTGTGTCCTCGACGGTGAGATCGTCATCGCCGGCGACCGCGGCCTGGACTTCGAAGCCCTGCTCCAGCGCATCCACCCCGCCGCCTCCCGCATCGATCTCCTC
>DASZOE010000440.1:0-6428 GCA_035550945.1 Acidimicrobiales bacterium | reverse complement strand
CCCAGGCCGTGGGCCCCGCCGTCGGGATCTACGACGCGCCCGAGGGCGCCTACCTCGGGGACCTCTACAACCCGCTGCCCTCCGGTGCCGAGCGGGTCTTCCTCGTCACCGGGGCCAGGGACGACTGGTACGAGGTCCTGCTCCCCGTCCGGCCCAACCAGCGCAAGGGGTGGGTCCGCGGGAGCGAGGTCAGCATCAGCAGCCACTCCTACAGCATGGTGATCGAGCTGGGCGTCCACCGTCTCACCGTGTTCGAGGGGGAGGCGCCCATCCAGGTCGAGCGCATCGGCGTGGGCAAGGCCAATACGCCGACGCCGGGCGGGCTCTACTACACCAAGGAGCTCATCGAGATCGTCGACGGGGCCGGCCGCCTCTATCCCCACGGGCCCTACGGGCCCTTCGCCTTCGGCCTGTCCGGCTTCTCGGAGGTCTTCCGGAGCTTCGGTGACGGCGGCGACGGCACCGTCGGGATCCACGGCACCGACGACCCGTCGTCGCTGGGGCGGGACGTGAGCGCCGGGTGCATCCGGATGAGCAACGAGGCCGTGACGCGCCTCGCCGGGTTACTGCCGTTGGGCGTCCCGGTGGAGATCCGGCCCTAGGCTCGCCGCCGTCCTCGGCTCGAGCCGCCGAAGTTCGGCCGGAACGGGCACCCCGATGCGCCAGTCTGGGCCGACGCGAACGGCCGGCGGACGGTCAGTTCGGGCCCCCACCCTTTGACCGCCGCCGGCTGTCCGGTAACTTTACCAACAATGCCCACAGGAGCAACATGAGCGCCATAGAACGGATCCGCGGCCGGGAGCTGCTCGACTCCCGCGGCAACCCCACCGTCGAGGCCGAGGTCCACCTGGTCTCGGGTGCCCGGGGCCGGTCCCTGGCCCCTTCGGGAGCCTCCACCGGACGCCACGAGGCCGTCGAGCGGCGCGACGGCGGGAGCCGCTACGGCGGCAAGGGCGTGCAGGGCGCGGTGGCCGCCGTCAACGGGGAGATCGCCGACGCCCTCACCGGCGCCGAGGCCCTCGACCAGCGGACGGTGGACGCCGCCCTGCTCGACCTGGACGGCACCGACGACAAGGCCCGGCTGGGGGGCAACGCCATGGTCGCCACCTCCCTGGCCGTCGCCCGGGCCGCGGCCGACGAGCTCGACCTCCCCCTGTACCGCTATCTGGGGGGGCCGGGCGCCCACGTGCTGCCCACGCCGATGTGCAACGTCATCAACGGGGGCGCCCACGCCTACAACACCATCGACATCCAGGAGTACATGCTCGTGCCCGTGGGCGCCGCCTCCTTCTCCGAGGGCCTGCGCTGGTGCACCGAGACGTACCACGTCCTCGACCACCTCCTGCAGGAGCGACGCCTGCCCACCGGCGTCGGCGACGAGGGGGGCTTCGCGCCCGACCTCGGCACCAACGAGGACGGCGTCCGCTTCCTGGTCGAGGCCATCGAGGCCGCCGGGTACCGGCCGCGCGAGCAGCTGGCCATCGCCCTCGACGTGGCCGCCACCGAGCTCTGGCGCGGCGCCCAGGCGCACTACGAGCTGGCCGGCGAGGGCCGCACCCTGGGGCGCGACGAGATGGTGACCTTCCTCGGCCACCTCGTCGACGCCTATCCGATCGTCTCCATCGAGGACCCCATGGCCGAGGACGACTGGGAGGGTTGGGCGGCGGTGACCGCGGCCCTGGGCAGCCGGGTGCAGCTGGTCGGCGACGACCTGTTCGTCACCGACGTCGAGCGCCTCGAGCGGGGGATCCGGGCGGGCACCGCCAACTCGATCCTCGTGAAGTTCAACCAGGTGGGGACGCTCACCGAGACGCTGGAGACGGTCTCGCTGGCCACCCGCTCGGCCATGGGCGTCGTCGTGTCCCACCGGTCCGGCGAGACCGAGGACTCGACCATCGCCGACCTGGCCGTGGCCACGAACTGCGGGCAGATCAAGGCGGGCGCGCCGGCCCGCACCGACCGGGTGGCCAAGTACAACCAGCTGCTGCGCATCGAAGAGGAGCTGGGCGAGGCGGCCGCCTACCGCGGCGGCTCGGCCATGGCCGCGGCGGTGGCCGGATGAGCGGACCTCGCGGCCGGCGAGGCGAGCCACTCCCTTACGGACGGCTTCGCCGCCCCGCCCGGCGGGCCGGGGCCCGGGCCTGGTTGCTGGTCCCGGTGATGACCCTGCTGGGCGTCCTCCTCCTCGCCGGTTTCCCGGCCCGGGCCTGGATCGCCCAGCGCCACGAGAGGGAGCGGGTGGCGGCGTCGGTGCGCGACCTGGCCGCCCAGAACCGTCGCCTGGAGGACCGGGCCCGGCTGCTGCAGACGGACGCCGAGATCGAGCGTCTGGCCCGGAGGGACTACAACCTGGTGCGCCCCGGCGAAGAGGCCTTCGCCATCCTCCCCGGCCCCTCCCCGGCGCCGGTCCGGGTGGCCGCCGCCCCGGCCCAGGAGCCCGAGCGGCCCTGGTGGCAGCGGGCCGTGACCCGTCTGACCGACGTCTTCTGACCTCTCTCACGCCCGGAGCTTCTTGCGATCTGGACGCTCCTGCGATCTGGTCGCGCTAGGGTGGTCGGCGGTGGCACGAACCCGCAGCGTCGCGGTGGCCGTCCTCCTCGCCCTGGCGATCGCCGCCTGCGGAGACGCCTCGAAGGGGGACCGGGCGACGCCGGGCCGCCTCCGCGTGGCCACCACGGTCGCGCCCGTCACCGACATCGTCCGCCAGGTCGTGGGCGACCGGGTGGACGTCGTCGGGCTCGTCCCCGAGGGCATGGACAGCCACACCTTCGAGCCTTCGCCGTCGACCGTCCGGTCGCTCGCCGGGGCCGACGTCTTCTTCCTCAACGGGCTGGGCCTCGAGGAGTCGACGCTGGCCCAGGCCCGGGCGGCCATGCCCACGGGCGCGCCGATCGTCGCCCTCGGCGACCTCGTTCTCGCCCCGCCGAACTACGCCTTCGACTTCGCCTTCCCCGAGGAGGGAGGCGACCCGAACCCCCACGTCTGGATGGACCCGACGGTGGCCCGCCGGTGGTCGGAGATCGTCCGCGACACGATGTCCGGGCTCGACCCCGGCGGCGCCCCCTTCTACGGCGCCAACCAGGCCCGCTTCGCGGCCGTCGTCGACGAGCTCGACCGGGCCATCGGCGCGTCGGTCGCCACCATCCCCCCGCCCGCCCGCAAGCTCGTCACCTACCACGACAGCCTCGCCTACTTCTCCCGCCGCTACGGCCTGCCGGTCATCGGCGCCGTGCAGCCCAGTGACTTCTCCGAGCCCAGCCCGCGCGAGGTCCAGGCCCTGGTCGAGCAGGTCAGGGCCGAGAAGGTGCCGGCCGTGTTCGGATCCGAGGTCTTCCCCTCCGACGTGGCCGAGCAGGTGGCCCGGCAGTCCGGCGCCCGCTTCGTCGCCGATCTTCGCGACGATCGCCTGCCGGGCCGCCCCGGCGACCCCGAGCACACCTACGCGGGGATGCTGGCGCACGACGCCGCCGTCATCACCGAGGCCCTGGGCGGCGATCCCACCCCCGTGCGGTCGCTTCCCACGCTCTCGTCGTGGTCGCGGTGACGCAGGGGTCGGGGTCTCCGCTGGTCGTCTTCGACGGTGCCGCCTTCTCCCACGGCGACGGCCGGGTGGCCGTGGAGGCCGACCTCGAGCTGGCCGCCGGCTGCTTCGTCGGGCTGGTCGGGCCGAGCGGCGCCGGCAAGACCACCCTCCTGCGGGGGTTGCTCGGTCAGCTCCGCCCCGTCCGGGGCGAGGTACGGGTGGCCGGCGAGAAGGTCGGACGGCGACCCTCCGGACGGGTCGGGTACGTGCCCCAGCTCGAGACCGTCGACTGGAACTTCCCGGTGACGGTCGGCGAGGTCGTCCTGCTCGGGCTGGTCCGCGACTCGGGCCCCTGGCCGTGGCCCCGGGGCCAGGACAAGACCCGCCTCGACGGGATGCTGGAGCGGCTCGGCATCGCCGAGCTGCGTGACCGCCACATCCGGGCCCTCTCCGGCGGGCAGCAACAGCGGGTCTTCCTGGCCCGGGCCCTGATCCGCCGCCCCGATCTCCTCCTGCTCGACGAGCCCACCGCCGGGGTCGACGTGCGCACCCGCCAGGAGATCCTCGGCCTCCTCCAGGAGCTCAACGGCGACGGGATCAGCGTCGTGCTCACCACCCACGACCTGAACGCGGTCGCCGCCAGCCTCCCCGAGGTGGTGTGCCTCAACCGCCGGGTGATGGCCTTCGGCCCACCGGCCGAGGTCTTCACGCCCGAGGTGCTCCGGGCCACCTTCTCGTCCGAGATGGTCGTGTTCCGCCACGAGGGCGCCCTCGTCGTCGCCGACGCCCCGGCCCACTTCGCCGACCATCCCCACCACGCCCACGTGCACCACGGGGCCGATCACTCCGTTCCGGCCGCGCCGGCCGGCCACGGCGTTCCGGCCACGCAGGCCGGCCGCCCTGGCGCCCACCCCCCCCGGGAGCGGGCGGGATGACCTGGCTCACCGAGCCGTGGTCGTTCGCCTTCTTCCGCCACGGCATGGTGGCGGCCACCCTGGCCGGGGCCCTCGCCGGGATGATCGGCGTCTACGTGGTCCTGCGGCGGATGAGCTACATCGGCCACGGGCTCTCCCACGCGATCCTGGGCGGTGCGGTCGTGGGCTACGTCACCAAGACCAGCTTCTACGTGACCGGCGGCATCTGGGGCGCCCTGTCCGCCCTCCTGATCACGGGCGTCTCCCGCACCCGCCGCGTCGGGGCCGACGCCGCCATCGGCATCGTGACCACCGGGTCCTACGCCCTGGGCATCGCCCTCATCAGCCGCCAGCACCGGTTCACCCGCGACTTCGAGGCCGCCTTCTTCGGCAACGTCCTGGCCGTGACGAACACGGACCTGGTGGTGCTCGGCGTCGTCTCCCTGGCCGTCGCCGCCACCGTCCTCCTCCTGTACAAGCAGCTCCTGTTCGTGAGCTTCGACCCCGAGGTGGCGGCCTCCCACGGAGTGCGCACCGGGGTGGTCGACGTGGTCTTCTCGCTCGTGCTGGCGGCCGCCATCATCGCCACCATGCGCATCCTGGGGGTGACGCTCATCGCCGCCGCGGTGGTGACCCCGGCGGTCGTCGCCCGCCTGGCCACCGACTCCTTCGGGCGCATGCTGGGCCTCTCGGTAGTGGTCGGAGCCGGCTGCGGGTTCGGCGGGATGTACGTCAGCTACCACGCCGACATCGCCTCGGGCGCCACCATCACCCTGACGGCCACCGCCGTCTTCGCCGTCGCCTACCTCGTCGGGCGCTTCCGGAGCCGGCGGCGGCCCCTGCCTCCCGCCGGTGAGCTGGCCGAGCCCGCCGCCGCGGTCGGCGGGGAGCCCGTGCTCTCGTCCCGCTAGACCGCGTCACGTCGGGCGAGCGGCACGCGGGCCGGCGCGCCGGCGGAGGTCAGGGGGCGATGACCGTTCCCGGGGTCCGCGGCCGGCTGCGGCCACTGGCCCGGTGACTGATCTGCGTCGAGCCGTCGTCGTCGCAGCGCCGGCACCGGCCCAAGACGGCGAAGTGATAGGGCCGCATCACGAAGCCCCGCTCCCGCCGCAGACGCCGCGAGACGGCCGACAGCAGGTCGGGGGGTGCCTCCTCGACCGACCCGCAGACCTCGCAGACCAGGTGCTGGTGAAGGTCGTCGGACAGGTGGTAGACGGAGCGGCCGTGCCCCAGGTGCACGTGCTCGACGAGGCCGGCCGCCTCGAGCGCCTCCAGGCTCCGGTAGACCGTGGCCCGGTGGATGCCGGGGTGGGCGGCCTGCACCAGCGCGACGAGGTCGTCGGCCGAGAGGTGGCCCTCGGCCGAGACGAGGGCCTCGACGACGGCCCGACGGCCCACGGTGACCCGGTGACCCTCCCGCCCCAGGAGCTCAAGGATCAGCTCGAGTCGCGAGCTCTCCACGGACGGAGCCTACCGGCGCCCAGCGATCCACCGGCAGACTCGATGGCACCACTCCGCCGCCGTTAGGCTCCGCCGCCGTGGCCGAGGCAAGGGTGGGGACCAGCGGCTGGTCGTACCCCGAGTGGGTCGGTCACTTCTATCCCACCGGAACCTCGCCGGCCCGGATGCTCCCGTTCTACGCGCGCCTCTTCCCGACCGTCGAGGCCCACAGCACCTATCGCCGCCTGCCGAGCCTCTCGACGCTCGAGCGGTGGGTCGGCTCGGTGCCACCGGGGTTCACGTTCGCCCCCAAGGCCCACCTCGGCATCACCCACCGCCGCGACCTCGACGGCGTGGAGCAGCGGGTGGCCACCTTCGTGGACGCCGTGAGCCCGCTGGGCGACCATCTCGGTCCCGTCCTCTTCGCCCTGCCCCACGCCCAGCCCGACCTCGACCGTCTCGACCGCCTGCTCGCGGCCCTCCCCCCGTCCTTCCGCCTGGCCGCGGCCTTCGAGCTGCCGCCGGCGTGGATCACCCCCGCCGTCGTGCGC
>DASZOE010000439.1:0-1813 GCA_035550945.1 Acidimicrobiales bacterium | reverse complement strand
CTCTGGCACGCCGGAGGGGCCGGTAGCGACGCCCTGACCATCGCGTTGGCGCCCCTCGCGGCCGGGTGGGTGGTGCTGGCCCGAGACGGCAGCGGCCTGGCGACGCTGCACGAGGAGGAGAACCGGGTGCCCGTGCCGCTGTCGAAGGTGCCGCCCCACGTGATCCGGGCCGTGCTCGACGCCGAGGACGACCGCTTCTTGGAGCACGGCGCCCTCGACCTCCGGGCCCTGACCCGGGCTCTCGTCGTCAACGTCCAGGGCGGCGGTGTCTTCGAGGGCGGGTCGACGATCACCCAGCAGCTCGTGAAGATCTCCCTCCTCAATCCGCGCCAGGAGGCGAGCCGCAAGATCAAGGAGGCGGCGCTGGCCATCCGCCTCGAGTCGGACATGACCAAGCAGGACATCCTCCAGCGCTACCTCAACGCCGTGTACCTCGGGAACCACGCCTACGGGTTCCAGGCCGGCGCCGAGACCTACTTCCAGACCGACATCGACAAGGTCACGCTGGGCCAGGGCATCTTCCTGGCCTCGCTCATCCGCGACCCCGTGGGCGCCGACCCGTGGACCAACCCCGAGGAGGCCCGGGCCCGGCGGGACGTGGTGATCGACCGCATGGACGCGCTCGGCCACCTCCAGCCCGGAGAGGCCGAGACCCTCAAGGCCGAGCCCCTGCCCACGCCGCCTCCCCAGGAGCCGCCCAAGGGCAGCGACTACTTCACCGAACGGGTCAAGCAGCAGCTCCTCGCCGACATCCGCCTCGGGGGGACGGCGTCGGAGCGGTACGCGGCGGTGTTCAAGGGCGGCCTGACCATCCGCACGACGCTCGACCCCGGCATGCAGCGGATGGCGGAGCAGGCCGTGGCCGAGGTGGTCCCCGACAGCGGAGGGCGCTTCCGGGCCGCCATGGTCTCCGTCGAGCCCACGACCGGCGCCGTCCGGGCCCTGGTCGGCGGGTCGGACTTCACGAGCGCCAAGTTCGACCTCGCCGTCCAGGGGGCGAAGCAGACGGGCTCGTCGTTCAAGCCGTTCACGCTCATCGCTGCCCTGGAGAACGGCTTCTCGATCAACGACTCGATCCTCGGCACCGCGCCGTGCCGCATCCCGAACCCGGGCAGTGAGCCGTGGGAGCCGGACAACGTGGAGGGGTCGGCGGGCGGCGTGCTCAGCCTCACCGACGCCACCGTGCAGTCGGTGAACTGCGCCTATGCCCGCCTCGTCGCTCTCGTCGGCCCCGAGAAGGTGGTGGAGGCGGCCAAGCGCATGGGCATCACCGCCGAGCTCGAGCCGTTCCTCTCCATCACCCTCGGGGCCCAGCCCGTGTCGCCGCTCGAGATGGCCAGCGCCTACGCCACCCTGGCGGCGGACGGTCAGCGTCATCCCCCCCAGTTCGTCGACGAGGTGCTCAACCGCCACGGTCAGCTGGTGTTCAAGAACGAGCCCAAGGGCGAGCAGGTCGTGTCGCCCCAGATCGCCCGCACGGTCAACAAGACGCTGACCCAGGTCGTGCAGCGGGGCACGGGCCGGGCCGCGGCGGTGCCGGGGTGGACGCCCGCGGGCAAGACCGGCTCCACGGACAACAACACGAACGCCTGGTTCGTCGGCTACACGCCGACGCTCGCCACCGCGGTGTGGATGGGCAATCCCGACGTGGACGAACCGATGCGCAACGTCGGCGGGATAACGGTCTACGGCGGCACCTACCCGGCCCGGATCTGGAAGGCGTTCATGACCGGTGCGCTCGCCGCCAGCCCGCCGGTCGGCTTCCCCGAGCCGGAGCCGTCCCCTCCGGGCCAGTTCCGCTTCCTGCCCGGCG